>CAUROE010000008.1:0-14900 GCA_963526465.1 uncultured Saccharimonas sp. (SeqCode) | reverse complement strand
TGAGCTACCGAGGCTCACTCCTCTATTTTACCAGATTTTTAAAAAAATAGCGAGATTTTAACGCGTAAATTTTTCGCGAGGTGAAGTATAGTCGTAAATTTCAAAATCTGAAAACCAGTGCGAAATTTCTTGTTTAGCTTCTTCAATACTACCTGAAGCATGAATTAGATTCGGAATCCCAACATTGTGCTCATCTGCATAGCCAAAACTCATGTGCGAATAATCTCCACGAATTGTACCAGGGAGTGCCGTTTTTGGTTCAGTTCCACCAACAAGTTTCCGCACCAATTCAACCGCCTCCACGCCTTCAAAAACCATTGCAATTACAGGCCCTTGGGTCATAAATTCCAACGCCATGTCAAAAGCTTTTTCACCGCGCCGTGTAACCATTTTACCAATTCCTTCATAGTGCTTATGATAATGCTCTTTGCTTGGGAAAATCATTTTTGTGCCGATTATTTTCAAACCAACTCTTTCGAAACGCGTTAAAATTTCTCCCACAATTCCACGCTGAACAGCATCTGGCTTAAATAAAATTAATGTTCGCTGAATTAATTCTTTCGACATAAAACTCCTTCTTAGACTTCTCTATAAATTATACTATTTTTTATAAAAAAATGCTATAATAAGATTATGTATATTTCTGAAGGAATTGAAGATTTTATTGAATCACTCGAAGTTGAAGGTGGCCGTTCGAAAAAGACGGCCGAGAATTATCGGCTTTATTTGGAGCGATTTGTTGAATTTGCGGGCGATATTCCGGCAAAAGAAATTACCTCAGAATTAGTTCGAAAATATCGTTTATGGCTTAATCGTTACGAAAATAAATTCGGCAAAGATTTAGGGCGAGCTACACAAGCTTATCACCTAATTGCCCTTCGAAGATTTTTAACTTATCTTGCTCGGCGCGACATTAAAAGCTTGGAACCTTCAAAGATTGAGCTACCAAAAATTGTAAAGCCACAAGTGAATTTTTTGCATTACGAAGAAATTGAACGCTTAATTGCTGAGATTCCAAATGAAACCGAAAGTGATTTACGAGACCGCGCAATTGTGGAGCTACTCTTTTCGAGCGGTTTGCGTGTTTCAGAACTTGTAAATTTAAACCGTGGAAGCATCAATACAAAGCGGCGTGAATTTACCGTTCGCGGAAAAGGAAACAAAGACCGACCAATTTTTATTTCGAAAAAAGCCGCAGAGCATATCGAAAATTATTTAGACGCTCGAAATGACAACTTGCAACCATTATTTTTAAATTATTCGCGGCGATACAAGAAACCTTCAACTGATGGAAATTATCGGCGAATTACACCACGTTCGGTGCAAAGAATGGTTGAAAAATACGCAAAACTTGCCGGAATTACAAAACATGTTTCGCCCCACACGATGCGACATTCTTTTGCGACAGATTTGCTCGTGAATGGTGCGGATTTGCGCTCAGTGCAAGGAATGCTTGGCCATGCCAGTATTGCAACAACACAAATCTATACACATATCACCGACCAGCATTTAAAAGAAATTCACGAGAAATTTCACAGCGAAACAGAATAAAAGTGGCTATTTGAAAGCCACTTTTATTTACCAAGAGTTCGAACAGTTAAATCGAATCTATTAACTGCGCAATAATTACTTTTAATATTTCCCTCACAATTATATGTACTTACATCTATATCACCATTGTTTGGCGTTCCCAGAATATAAGAAATATTAACGATCATTTGGTTTGATGCACTATTTTTTAAATTAGGCGAGGTTGAAAAATTAATTCCATGTAGTCGAAGATCAATTTCACCGCCAGTTAGGATTTCTGTAACATTGTTGTCACGAGGCACCCTTCGCCAAATTGTATTTTCGGCACCATCAGCGCAATAAGATCTAGCAGTATCGCGAACTTTTACTAATTTAACAGCGCTAATATCACTAAAAACTATCTGTCTTCCATCTCCTATATTCCACAAGTAGCTCACGGTTCCAGTACAAAATGCGCCAGCCGCACCAGTAGATTTATAAAATTTACCATCAACACCGCCATTCCAATCATCAAGTGTTGGTGAAGAATTGAAAGTCTTAGTAAAATCTGCATTAATTGTGCGAGCAGCAGTATTTAAATCTTTATAAGTTGTACCACGAGTAATTGTGTTCGTCATTTGAATAATTAAGCCAGCAACACCAATAAGCAAAAAAGCAATCACGCCCATTGCTAGCATTAATTCCATAATCGTAAAACCTTTTTTAGTTCCTTGGGTCATATAACCTCACAATCGTTCCAAGAGTTGTTTTTACGTTAGTTCCTGGCGCCGACCAACATGCACGAATATGAAAATCATAATATTTCGTATTTGGAGCATGAACTTTCTCAACCCAAATACCTTGTGCACTCCTATAAGGAAGATCATCGCGTAGCCAGTTCGCATTATTATCTTTATCATCACCATAAGCAATTCGCGGATAAGTTATAGCATCAACTATTTTTTCAGTGTGATAACCACGATTCGTCACCATATCTCTTGTCGAGATAACAAAAGCACTTGAGCCTCGACTACACTCCCCAAGCGGGGTTGCTGAGCCTTGAGCGTCTTTCGTTAAGTTATTTTTCCATAATTCTGCTGCAGGGCTTGAAACTTCTGAGCTATCTGCACGATATTCAGAAATAAATGCCGCATTCGCAAAACGCAAAGCCTCCGCTTGAATATCCATAGCGTTTCGCGCCATAGTAAGCTGCAAACTTCCTAGTGCGCGCGACATTCCATTATTCATTGCAGTTAGCCCAATCATCATTACAGTTGCAAAAACAGCAATAGCAAGGAGCACTTCAATTAATGTATCACCTTTTCGAAATTTCATTATAAATTTTTCCCATCAATTATTACATCACCAAATCTTGCATCGCCTTTTCTATCGCCGCCACAAGAAGAGCCCTTAGGACCATCAAGAGGTGCGATCTCAACAGCAGAAGCCGAAGGCCCAATTTTTACAACTTTATTTCTATCGCCAAAGAAATTGAAACCGCCAGCATACCACTGTACTCCGTCGTTAGAAGGTCGAACGCAAACATTAACTGTTTTTCCATTTTTAATAACAAAATCACTATTCACATTTATATCTCTAAAAGCGGCTATAAGGCCATCATTATCAAGAGAGCCATGTTCTATCATTGCTGAAGTACCGAAAGAAATTATTGAATTATCAATAGGAGACCTTAATATTAAAACACCAGTGATCGTATCTAAACCATGCCACTTACTATCGCCACTCGTTATTGAGGTAACTGCACTTTTATAGCTGAATGCCCGTATCCCACTAGCACTAGTTATCCTATTATCTGTAACATTTTTATATGTTCCGCGCCATTGCAACTCTATATCCTTTGGGCCTTTTACGCTATTCTTACCACCATCAAGAACAAACTTTGTTGCACGTAAGGCTTCTATGCTGTTTCTACATTCTCTTAAATCACCATGTAATTTGCCGTTCTCATCTATAGCTCGACAATCCTTTGATATATCTATATCTTTTCCTATAACATCAAAAACCCTGAATCGCTCTTGTCCAAGAGTTGCATTTTCATTCCCAGGAATAACATTTCCATTATATAGAGAAATATACTTTCCAAGTATCACACAATTGCTTGAACCAGTTAATTTGCCGCTATTATCTTTTAAAATACTTATATTTGCGCCAGACGTATCACATTTAATTTTTGTAGAACCCTTATCGTTAGTTTGATTTTCTACATCCGAAAACACACCTTGAATATCTGATTTAAAAGTATTCACTGAATCATTATAGCGCTGTTTTTCAATACTAGCATTCCAGCCAACAAGCATAGTTGCCAACATTAAGCCAGAGATACCCAAAACAAGTATCACTTCAATAATTGTAAAAGCTTTTTTCATTGTAAAGTTTTCCATATTTACTCCTATTATATCATAAGCTTTTTATTTTTACATTATTAAATTGATAAAAAATACCAAAATTTGCTGTTGAAGGACTAACAAAATTAAAGCCGCTAAAATCATTGCCGGACCAAATGGAATCTGTGTTCCACGTTTGACTTTTCGAAAATGCAAGATGGATTGAAAAACTGCAAAGATTAAGCCCACAACATTCGAAAGGAAAAGTAGAAAAATCGCAAAGACTGGGTGGTTTGGTAAAAGAAAAATCAAGCCAACTGCCAAAATCCAGTCGCCACCACCAACCCATTGCTCTTTCGAAATTTTTGCAAGCACAAAATAGATCAACGGGAAGAACATCATTGAAATCACTAAGTAAAAAACTGATCTCAAATTAAATCCACCAGAAACTGTCAAAAATCCAGTTGCCCAATAAATAAATGCTAAAATATTAAAAATATACAGAAGTTTGGTTGGCAAAAGTGACCACTTAGCATCATAAATAAACATAATTGCAAGCGGAACCAAAGAAATTAGCAAAACGAAAAGTCTAATTGCTGGCAAAACTAAAATTGTACCGTTCGAAATTGGGTTAAAAATCAAGAAAATAATCGCAAAAAGCGCAAACATTAAAATTTCAGATAAAAATTCAAGCGAGCCAATTTTCGAACGACATTTACGACATTTTCCACCAAGTGAAAGCCAAGAAATAATCGGGATTAGATCAAACCACTTTAGTTGATAGTTGCAACTCAAGCAATGTGAGCGGTCATTTTTTGTTTTAACCGAAACTAAAGAGCGGAGTTTTTTCCATTCAGTAGAATCAACTTTTTTACCAGATTCTCTCTCTTCTTGAAGTTGTTTCGCACGCAATCGCCAAACTTGGGCAACTGAAAAACTACCCAAAACGGCACCAATTACGCCAAAAATTAAACTTAATAGAAAATTCTCCACTCTCTTCCTTTCGAAAAATTAAACTTTTGTAACTAGCGAGTAAATTGGGAACAAAATTGCACCAATCAAACCACCCGCCATCAATGCCATCACAACCATCAAGATTGGCTCAATCAAGGTTGAAATAGCTTTAATTTGCTCATCAAGTTCATCTTCATAAACCTGCGCAGTTTTGCCAAGCATTTCATCAATTTTACCAGATTGCTCACCAATGTTAATCATTTGTGGCACCATATCCAAAATATAATCTTTACCCTTTAAAGATTCTGAAAGACTTTTACCACCTTGAACAAGTTTTCCGGCTTCATCAATACTCTTTTTCACAATAACATTATTCATCGCATCACCGCAAATGTTTAGCATATCAAGCATTGCCACACCAGTTGAAAGCAAAAGCTGACCGGTTCTTGCAAATCGTGCCATATAGAGCTTTCGAAATAGCGGACTGAACAATGGAACATTCAGTTTGAAATTTGCCGCAAATTTAATCCCTGACTCAGTTTTAAGATATTGGCGGAAGAAATAACCAGCAACACCTATTCCAACCAAAACAAGCCACCAGAAGTTAATCATAAAGTCTGATATTCCAATAAGAATTTGTGTTGCAAACGGTAACTCTTGGTGCATATCTTTATAGAGCTGCTTAACTTGAGGAACAACCTGCACCATCATAAACGCCATCACGAGACCAATAACCACAAGCACAATTACTGGGTAAGTTAAAGCCCCACGGATTTTACTCATCATTGCCGCGTCTTTTTCTTGCTGAGTTGCAACACGGCGAAGCGATTCATCAAGTGTTCCCGACATTTCACCAGCAGCAATCAAAGCAAGATAAACTTTATCGAAAACATCTGGAAATTTCGAAAAAGCATCTTTCAAGCTTGAACCACTTTCAACCGAAGCCAAAATATCATCAACAACTGAGCGCATCTTTTTATTTTCAGTTTGCTCAGAAACCGTTCGAAGGGCTTGTGCAAGAGGTAAACCTGCACCAATCAAAGTAGCAAACTGACGAGTGAAGACGATTTTATCCTTAGTTGTGATTCGGTTCATAAACCTCGCCAAAGCGTTTTCTTGGCCAACTTCATAAATATCGTCTTGCAAAATATAGCCTTGATCAATAAGAGCTTTTCCAGCTGCACGCTGACTATCTGCTGAAATTTCGCCTTTAACGATTTTACCAGTAACACGATCTTTTACTTTATAAGAAAATTTTTTCATATTAGCCTCTCATCAACCTTTCAAATTCAACTAAATCAACCGCAAATTCGCGCGCATCGTCATAAGTCACCACGCCAGATTGTACCAATTTAACAAGCGTTCTATCCATTGTCTGCATCCCTTGGTCGGAACCAGTTTGAATAACAGTATCAAGCTGATGAGTTTTTCCTTCACGAATGATATTTCGAATCGCAGGGTTCGCAACCATAACTTCGGCCGCAACAACTCGCCCACCGCCAATTGCGGGAACAAGTCGTTGAGCACAAATTCCTTGTAGAATATTAGCAAGCTGCGAACGAACTTGAGGCTGTTGGTGCGGTGGAAAAACATCAATCATACGATCGATTGATTGCGCTGCAGAGTTTGTGTGAAGTGTTGCAAACACTAAGTGCCCAGTTTCGGCAATTGTAATTGCAGCCGAAATTGTTTCAAGATCACGCATCTCACCAATTAAAACGACATCTGGATCTTGACGAAGTGAACTTCGAAGAGCCGCAGAAAATGAGTAGGTATCATAATGAACCTCTCGCTGAACAATCGCTGAACGTTTCGATTTATGCGTAAACTCAATCGGATCTTCAATCGTAATGATATGCTGAGCTTTTTCACTGTTAATTTTATCAATCAAAGCGGCAAGAGTTGTAGATTTTCCTGAACCAGTTGGCCCGGTAACTAAAACTAGACCACGCGGAAAATCGGCAAAAGACTGAATCACTGGTGGCATTCCAAGTTCAGCAATAGTTTTAATCTGATTTGGAATTAAACGAAGCGAAGCTGCCAAATTACCCCGTTCATGAAAAGCATTAACACGAAAACGACCCAAATCGCCAAAGGCAAATGAGAAGTCAAATTCCTTATCTTTAATCAGAATTTTTTGCTGATCATCGTCAAGAATCGCAAAAACAAGATGCTCAACTTCTTCAGCATTCAATGGGTTATATCCTGGGAATGGCGCCAAAACACCATCAAGCCGCATCATCGGCGGCAAACCAACTTGCAGGTGAAGATCGCTTGCGTTTTTTCGAACGATTTCTTCAAGTAAAATTTCTATTCTTAGATTTTGATTCATATTCCTCCCGTTTTATGCGCTATCAGACGCAACCCTATTGACTTCTTCTAATGTTGTAATTCCTGTTAAAGCTTTAAGATATCCATCTTGGCGCATTGTAATCATCCCTTGCGCCATTGCTACTTTTTGAACCTCGTGCGAAGTTGCATGCTTAATGATAAGTTGTTGAATTTCTTCGGTCACCTCCATAACTTCATATAAACCTGCACGCCCCTTATATCCTCCTGGTGTTTGTGGCGTATCGCGGCCCTTCACAAGAGTATAAGACTTTTGGTTTGCAAGAGGTAGATTTTTATATCCCAAATCAGCTGAAACTTTTTCTACTTCCTCTGGTGTTTTTGGTAGTAAATGACCCACAGTTTCGATAATGCTTTGCGTTTCAAGCGGTGAAGATTGATAAGTATTTCGCTTGGCCGCAACTCTTCGAACAAGCCGCTGACCAATAATCGTATTCACTGTTGAAGCAATCAAGAAAGGTTCAATCCCCATATCAATCAAGCGAGGCAAAATTCCTGCAGCAGAGTTGGTGTGAAGTGTTGAAAATACTAAGTGTCCAGTTAATGCGGCCTGAACGGCAAGGTTGGCTGTTTCACCATCACGAATTTCTCCAACCATCACAATATCAGGGTCAAGACGCAAAATAGAGCGCAATCCCGCTGCAAAAGTTAGTCCAACCTCAGCATTAACTTGAATCTGATTTACGCCGTCCATCTTATATTCAACAGGGTCTTCAAGCGTAATAATATTCACCGAATCATCTTTAATCTCTTTAATCAATGCATAAAGCGATGTTGATTTACCAGAACCAGTTGGACCAGATGTTAAAACCATTCCATTTGGAGCAGCAATTCCCTTTCGAATTGTTCGAAGAGCTCGCCCAGCATATCCCATTTCTTCAAGATTAAAAGAATTACCCGTTTTATCAAGCAAACGAATCACGACTTGCTCGCCCCAAACAACTGGCGAAATAGCAATACGAAGGTCAACTTCTTTATCTCCAACAGCAACAGCAAACTGACCATCTTGTGGCACGCGGTGCTCATCGATCTTTAAGCTTGAGAGAATCTTAATACGTGAAATTAAAGCCGGCTCAATGCTCTTTGGCAAATTCATAATTTCTCGAAGAACACCGTCTATTCGACAGCGAATTTTCAAAGATTTTTCAAGCGGTTCAATATGTATATCGGATGCTTTTGCGCGAACAGCATATTCCAAAATTGTATTCAAAGCTTTCGAAATCGGTGAGTCCTGCACGATTGTTTGAACCTGTCGTTTAGATTCTGCTTCCGCCTGAGTTTGCGCATCAACATTTTCAGCCAGAGCATCAACACCAGAAAGATCAGTTTTATATTGATCTAAAATATGCCTAATTGATTTTTGGCTCGCCATAAATACTTTTAGAGGGCGCTGAATTAGACTAGAAAGATAATCAACGGCTTGAATATTAGTGGCATCAAGCATTGCAACAGCAATTCGCCCCTGAACTTCAGCAATTGGAACCGCCATATTTCGTTCAGCAATATCAACTGAAATTAAATCAAGAGTCTCTTGCGGAATGGTAGTATTTTCAAGATTAACATAGGGAATCCCCGAAACATGAGCTGTTGCGTGAATAAGAATTTCATTATCAAGAAACTTATGCTCAATCATATACGACATTAGAGACTGATTATTCAAACCAGCCTCTTTTATAGCCAACTCAATTTTTGATTCTTGAATAAGACCCTCTTCAACAAGGATTTTTGCAAGCCTATCCTGAATATCATTGGTTAATAATGTCATTACATTCCTTTTTGAATTATTTAATATTTATTGTCCAATATTAACTTGAACTGTTGGATTGATAGCATCCTTATTAAAAATTTCACTACTTGGTTTTACATATTCGTTCGAAATTGGTTCAGTAGTCTTAACCTCATAAGTTTGCTCAGAAAATCCACCCTGAGCCAAAGAGTTAATAACTAAATATGAAATCAAAACGCTAAATCCCGCAATCAAAACAATCATCGCAATATCAGTTTTTTTCATTATTTTGATCCTCCTGTAGTGCTTGAGTTTTGAGTTTTGCCAGTTCCAGTTGTAGAAGTTGCCGGTTTTGCAGTTTCGTCTGCTTTAACTTTCTTACTTTCAAGCTTCATTGTATATTTAGGATAATAGTAGGCTTTTGCAGAAAAGTTAAGACTAAATCTGTTAAGCGAACGCTCGAATTTAAAACTCGTAATATTTATTGCTCGAATTGATCTTTCCATCTTTCGAACAGTGTTAATTAGATTATTAAGTGCTTCATCTTGAGATTTAGCGACTCGTGCCGCATTTGAGCCTTCACCCTGAAAACCTGCAGAAATTGTTGCCGAAAATTGAATATCTTTCACACCTTCTGGGATTTTATTTGGATCTTCAACACCGCTAGTTGCTGATGAACTAGAGGAATTTGATACCGAGCTTGATCCTGAAAGACTTTTGTTTGCAGATTCAGCAGAATCAATGCTAAATGAATCAAGAGTTACACCTTCAGAAAAAATATTCTTTTCAAGGCTAGCTGCAAGAGCGGCAGCATTCTCGCTATCAGGCAAGGCATCAGCAATAACACGCAAACCGCCATCTTCGGCGTTAGATTTTAATTTTTGCTCATTAAGATTCGGATCGGTTTCCAATGAACTCAACTTACTCTTTAAATCTTCAATATTTTGGATATTTTTTTGAATTGTTGAGATACTTTTATCTTGTTCGCCAAGAACTTTAGCATTAAATGTAAAAATCCTAAAAAGATAAATCATTCCAACAACAGATGCGCCAGCAATTAAAGCAGCACCCGCAACTGCCAAAAACATCGTTTGGTTAGCCTTATTGATGGCGTTTCGCTTCAAAAAAGCTACTTCTTTATTTTCACCCATTATTTATTCTCCTTTTCAGAATCTTTTTTTGAATTTTGAGTAAAAATTCCAGCAGGAACCTGAATAGTTGAGTCTGTTACATTCTTTCGACCAAGAGCTTTTACCGCAAAGTTTTTCGAAGAAAATTTCAAAGCTGCTTCATTTAATTTAAAGCTAACAGCAAAACGCAAAACATTTTGACCTTGTTCATTAGCTCCAAGCGAACTTTCATTTCGAACAACCGATCCTTCATCAGCAAGCATACATATATTAGCATCTTTTTCGACTTCACTAGCCTTACATTGAGAGCCTTCGCCTTCATAAATAATTTGCGAATATTTAATTGTTTTAATAAAAGCTTCAAGAGCTGGGAAACCATTGCCTGCTTGACCTTCAATTGAAACGATTCGAGTTTCAGGGTCATAATTCACTGCAGAAAACTGAACAGCATTTTCACCAGTAGTCTGAATTGCTGGTAAAATTGTTCCGATCAATCGTGAAGTATCTGGTGAAGCATTTCTAATTTTTTGAATTGCATTAAGCTGATTTCGAAGAGTAGCCGCCGTTTCCCCATCTTTAATTTTTTGCATCTCAGCAAATTTGTTTGAGATATCATTGGTTTTTAAGCCCATAACAAATTGCTGACCTTGAGTTGTTAAGAACAATAAAACTACTCCAGCAAGCATCGCACCGCCAATAATTATAGATACAAAAGTAACTATATTTCGAAGTTGCTGAGCTTTAATAAGATCGCGTTTAACATCTGGCAAAAGGTTAATTTCAATCATTATTTGTTACTCCTTTCAGCTAAACCTACAGCAACCGCAAATTCATTTCCAACGCTTACAACCTGCTGTTGATATTTTGTGGGAACATTAACATTTTGGAAAGGATTTGCAGAATAAGACTGAATTCCAGTTTTCGAAGAAACATATTCTGGCATTTGTGGAATAATTCCAGAGAATCCTGAAAGTGAAATTACCCCAACTTGAGCATTTTGGTATTTTGTTCCTAAAAATTTTATTGATTTAGTAATTTCTTGCACAAAATTCTCAAGAGTTATTTCGATAGCTCTAAAAACCTGACCCTCTAGTTTATCTTGAGCTAAACCGAATTTCATAATAAATTGTCGAGCTTGATCTTCTTTAATATTCAAATTTTGAGTAGCAGATTTCACCAAGCTTGATATTCCAGTAGGAATTGTACGAACAAGCCTTGGAACACCTTGATATACAATAGATAAATCAGTAGAAAGCTCACCCATATCAATAATTAGCTGAGCCTGGTCGGACTGGTTAGGCATAAACAAAGCACGAGTCATCGCTAAAGAATCAGGTTCGCTCGCAACTACATTTAAGCCTAGACCTTCAATAAATTCCATCTTCTCTTCGCTATAAGTTTTAGCTGTACTTGCAAGTAAAATCTCCAATGAATCAGGGTTAGAAGGAGATTCTCCAAGAAGAGCCCAGTCGACTTGTGCGTCATCAACAGCCATTGGAATATACTGGTCAACTTGATATTTTATGTTTTTTTGTAATTCTCGCATATCCTGCTTTGGTACTTCGAAAATTGTCGTGAATGTCTTCTGGGACGTAAGACTAATCGCTACATTTTTTGTTTTAATATCGCTCTGCCCGATCATTGTTGAGATAATTTCTCCCAAACGACGGCGGCTTTCATCAGAATTACTCAAAACCAATTGAGGGTCGACTGGTGTATAACCGAGACCAACCAAATTCCAAGAATTCTCTCCAGCTTTCGAAAGCTGGACAGCACGAATCGCATTTGTTCCAATATCTAACGAGAAGAAATCGCCCACACCTTTAATATTAATCATGCCTATATTTTAACATAAACGTAATTGAAAAATCAAGCTTTTTTATTTTTATTTTACAAACTTTTATGTTAAAATAAAAAGATACTAAAAGGAGATTTTATGAGTTTATCAATTGGAATTGTTGGACTACCAAATGTTGGTAAATCAACACTATTTAACGCACTGACTAATAATGATATTTTAGCAGCAAATTACCCTTTTGCAACAATTGAGCCAAATACTGGAATTGTACCAGTGCCAGATTTGCGCTTAAATAAATTAGCTGAAATTTACGGATCACAAAAAATTATTCCAGCAACAGTAACTTTTGTTGATATTGCCGGGCTAGTTGCGGGAGCTTCGAAAGGTGAAGGTTTAGGTAATAAATTTCTCGCAAATATTCGCCAATGTGACGCAATTGTTCATATTGTTCGAGCTTTCGTGAACAATGATATTGTTCATGTTTCGAACGAAGTCAATCCAAAAAATGACATTGAGGTTATTAATACTGAGTTAATTTTAGCAGATATTCAAACTATCGAAAACCGCTTGCCCAAACTCCAAAAAGAAGCAAAGGCAAAACCAGCTCTTCGAAAACAAGCTGAATACTTGAACAAATTAGTTGAACAACTTCAGTCTGGAGTTCTTCTCTCTTCAATAGAAGATTTAGATTACGAAGCAATCCAAGATTTACATTTACTAACCGCAAAGCCCGTAATTTATGCATTCAATGTTGATGAAAATACTTTAACTGATGAAGCTAAAAAAGAAGAACTTTCAAAAATGGTTCTACCTGCGAAGTCAATATTCGTATGCGCCAAGTTAGAGGAAGAGTTAAAAGGCTTAAGTGAGGAAGATTCGAAAGATTTACTCGAAAGCTACGGAGTTCAAGAAACTGGATTAAATCAGATGATTCATGCTGCCTATGACACACTCGGTCTACAAAGTTATATGACAGCAGGGCCAAAAGAAGTTCATGCCTGGACTATCAAGAAAGGATGGACAGCTCCACAAGCTGCAGGAGTAATCCATACAGATTTTGAAAGAGGTTTTATTGCTGCACAAGTTATCGATTTTAATGATTTAATTGAAGCTGGAAGTGAGCTTGAAGCAAAGAATCGTGGAAAAATTCGAACTGAAGGTAAAGAATATATTATGTCACCAAATGATGTTGTTGAATTTAGATTTAACGTTTAAAATAATAAAAACCGCATATAATGTTTTGCGGTTTTTATTTTATATAAATTATTTATTCAATACTTTCAGAATATAGAATCTCTCTTGATTACCTTTAGCACCTTTTACTCCACTATCTCTTTTATCTTTTATGTATAAATTATTTATACGACACCAATTTTCGAATTCTTTAAGTATTCTTCTTCGGTATGAATTATTTTTAACGATACCGTTAGTAGTTCCATTTTTACCTGCTTCGAATTGTGGCTTAACCATTGCAATTATTAGTGTATCTTTATTAGATAATTTTGTAACACTTGGTAAAATTTCTTTTATAGATATAAAACTAACATCAATAACAACTAAATCAATTTTTTGACTCGTGTTAAAAACTCTTATATCTGTTTTTTCATGAAGTTCAACTTTTTTGTTCACTCTTAACTTTGGATGAAGCTGGTTTGTGCCAACATCAACAGCAATAACTTTTTTTGCACCATTCCTCAATGAATAATCCGTAAATCCACCAGTACTTGAGCCAACATCTAAGACAACTTTATCTTTAAAATTAATTTTCATTATTTTTGCAACACTTTCAAGCTTAAGACCTGCCCTTGAAACATATTGAATATCTTGAAGGAGCTTTATCTCCGAATCAATATTAGTAAAAAATCCAGGCTTAGTCCTTTTTGTACCATCAACAAAAACTTTACCCAGTTTAATATAACTCTCAGCCTGAGAACGGCTATCAACTATCTTTCTTTGAGTTAATAAAATGTCTAGTCTAGTTTTCACATTATATATTATACCACATTTCATCTTAAAAATATATACAGGCTTATTGTTCAATTTTTTTATACAATAAAAAATAAGCTGGTTCTTAAAAATCCAGCCTATTTCTTAATAATAACCCTAATTATTTTTGGCGTTCTCGATATTCACCAGTTGAAGTATCAACAGAGATAACATCATTTTCCTTAATAAAGGCAGGTACTTTAACTGTAATTCCAGTTTCAAGTTCAGCATCTTTCAAAACGCTTGAAGTCGTATCACCCTTTACTACATTTTCAGTATAAACAACTTTCAACCAAACATTTTTAGGTAACTCAACATTAATAACTTTTCCATCAAAAAATTGCAAATTCAATTCTTCTGCTTCTTTCAAATATCCAGCAGCTTCATCAATAATTTCCTTCGAAAGTTGAAATTGCTCAAAAGTCTCTGGGTCCATAAAATGAAAATCTTCACCGTCATTATAGAGATATTGAACTTTTTTATTCGAAACCTCTGCTGGTTCAACTTTATCTTGACCCTTAAAAGTTTTTGGTAATAAAGCTCCTGTAATAAGGTTCTTGATTTTTAAACTTACGATGCTTCCACCACGACCAACAACTTTTTGGTTATATTCAACCACTCGATATGGCTGACCATCAAGCTGAAAAACTACACCCTTTTTTAAATCAGTTGGCTGATACATTTTCCTCCTTAAATTATTTTAAAAAATAAATCTTCCCTACCCAGTTTTGAGCAAGGAAGATTCGAAAATCAATTAAGCATTTGTTACGAATGCTAGCAACGCCAAATGACGAGCTCGTTTGATAGCAACTGTCAATTGTCGTTGTTGTTTAGCGCTCAAACCAGTTTTTGTAGCTGGCTCAATTTGACCATAAATGTTAACAAATTTTTGCAAAGTTTTAACATCTCGGTAATCAAAATACGCTGGAATTTCTCGTTTAAATCGTTTAGCCATTTTACTCCTTAATTAAATTAGAACGGAATATCGGATAGGTCGATTGGTTCATCTGAAAAGTCATCGCCGATAGTTGGCTCTTCATTTTTTTGTACTGAAGGTGTACCTCCACTGCGATTTCCATCACTCACACAGCTAAATTCTTCAA
>CAUROE010000007.1:0-16082 GCA_963526465.1 uncultured Saccharimonas sp. (SeqCode) | reverse complement strand
CCACACTCATTTTAGCAAAAATCTCTGGGCAAATTTCAACACCAGCTTTTTCCATTTTAAATAGAACCAAACTCATTGGAAAATCTAACTTTTCAGCAATTTCACGAATTCTTGGCAAATCTTCAAGCTTTTTTTGTTGACGCTCAAAGATAATCCGCATCGCTGAAATTCGAACCTTCGAATCATCTTCATCTATTTTTTCGCCGTAAATTCCACTCAAACTTTTATCGCGGATTAAAGCATTCAACAAAAATTCCAATTGCTCAATATCGTAAATTTCACCCCAATCTTCAAAATCACTACCAGCATTAAAAATTTTATGAAATGTTTCTTTTGCATTAAAGAAAACTGTTTTTGTATTTTTGAAGAAATCAGAAAATTTCGAAAATTCCATAAAATTAAATTCTGCAATATTTTCAAAATTCGAAACTAAAATTTTTAATTTTTGAGTATTAAAATCAAAGAAAACCAAATCTTGCGGTTTTTCGAAAAACTTTTCAGAAGAAATTTCTGGCAAAATATTTATCTCAGAAGATTTTAGAACTTCTTCAAAAAGCCCAATTTGGTTTTCATTTTTTGTTTCAAAATCCTCTGATCCAGTCTTCATCTCTTTTGGAATTTTTCGCACCAAAGAGTTAAATTCAAGCTTTCGAAGCATTTTCAAAACTTCTTCATAATTAAAATTATGAATATCGGCATCTTCAAAGTTAAGCTCAACCGGTGCATCAAGAAAAATTTCAGCAATTTTTTTACTCATAAACGCTGAATCTTTACCAGCTTCAAGTTTTTTTCGCCAAGCTGGTTTGATTTTTTCAAGATTTTCATAAATTCCCTCAAGCGTAAAAAACTCTTGTAAAAGTTGCGTAGCAGTTTTTGGACCAATCCCTGGCACACCTGGAATATTGTCGCTCGAATCACCTTGAAGTGCTTTTAAATCTAAAAATTGAGATTGTTTTAATCCATATTTATTCTCAAAATATTCAAGATCAAATTCTTCGATATCCGAAAATCCACGTTTCATTGCAAAAACTTTAGTATTTTCATCAATCAATTGCAACATATCAAGATCAGAAGTAATCAAATTTGCTTCAATTCCAAGCTTATTTGCCTGAACCGCTAAAGTCCCCAAAATATCATCAGCCTCATAACCATCAGTTTCAAAAAGAGGCCAACCTAAAGTCTTCAAAAAGTCCTTTAAAAGTGGAATCTGTTCATAGAAATCATCTGGCGCTTTTTTTCGCCCAGCTTTATACTCAGGATAAATCGCACTTCTTTTTGCAGTTGAAGTTCCTTTTTTATCCCAAGCTACAACCACATAATCTGGTTTTAATTTTCGAATAACTTCAAAAGCTAAACTGGCAAAACCATAAACGCCGCCTGTTGGCGTTCCGTCTTCAAGACTCAAATTACCCATAGCGTAGTAACCCCTATAAAATACGCTTTTCCCGTCAATAATCACTAACTTTTTCATTATATTCCATTATATCACGCTTGGGGATATTTTTCACTTTTTTGAAAACTAAAATAGGGCAATAAAACCCTATTTTTCATTGTGTAAAAATTCTGAGATTTTTATTGCCACTTGAGCACCGGTTGCTGCAGCTACCACAATCTGTTTTTGTGCATTTTCAATTATATCGCCAGAAGCATAAACTCTTGGAATATTTGTTTCGAAACTGTTATTTACAACAATCTCACCATAGCTGTTAACTTCAACGCCAGATTTTTTTGCAAAACTAGAATTCGGAATCAATCCAATAAATTCAAAAATTGCCGCAGCTTTAATTTCAAAAGTTTTTTCACCTTCTTTAGTTTGCTGTTTTATACGAGCACCAATAATTTTTTCGCCAAAATCAGCCTTTTCGAAAAGAAATTCCTCAATTTCAGTTTTTAAAAATAACTCAATTTTGCCAGATTTAACTGCTTCAAAAAGTCGCTCTTGCAAGACCGCTTGCGCCGAAATTTCGCCCCGAACTAAAAGCTTAACTTTTGAAAATCGGCTCAAAAACAGAGCTTCAGTTACCGCAGAATTACCGCCACCAACTGCAATCAAATCTTTTCCAGCATAAAATGGACCATCGCAAGTTGCACAAGTGTGAACACCTCGCCCAAAAAACTCTTCTTCTCGTGGCAAACCAAGCATTCTATATGAATTTCCCGTTGCAATCAAAACTGTTTTTGAATCAAATTTTTCGCCATCAATATCTAATCGCACAAAATTACCAAGATTTTCAAAACCTAAAACTTCACCATAATCAAATTTTGCACCAAATTTTTCAGCCTGAATTCGCATTTTTTTTGAAAGCTCAAGCCCAGAAATTCCTTCATCAAAGCCTGGATAGTTTTCAATTAAATCTGAAGTTGTTGCAATTCCGCCAAAAGCCGCTTTTTCAAAAACTCGCACGCTCAGGCCATCTCGTGCAGCATAAATTGCCGCACTCAACGCAGATGGCCCTGAACCAATAATTACCAAATCAGTCATTTTAGTTTTCCTCAAGACTTGGCTGTGGAATTTCTTGGAATTCAGGAATTAACATTACGATAAATTTCAAAGGTGTATTTGGACCAATAGTTTTTGAAGAATCTTCCTGATTAACTGAGCCCTGAGCACCATAAGCCTTATCTGCAGGAATAGATAATTCACGAATTCCGCCAACTTTCATTCCTTTTAGGCCTTCACTCCAGCCCTCAATTAAGCCCCATTTTTTACCCTCTTTACGAAAAACAACTGGCGATTTTAACCTACCATTTTCAAAGCTTCCGTCAAAAACTGTGCCATCGGGTTTCCAACCAATATAATAAGCTTGAAATTTCGTTGTTGAATCCGTAAATTCTTCACCATTGCCCTCTTTTAAATCTTTTTTCGTAAGCTCTTTTACGCTCGCAGCATTAAATGCAACTGGAGTTTTTTCATATTCTTTAAAACTGTCGTAATATTTAGCCGAAAGCTCTTTCGCCTGCTCTTCAACCTTTTTTCTGTAATCTTGGTATTTTTTCAAAACTTGCGATTGCTTTTTTTGTGCTTCCGAATTACTCTCAGTTTGTAAGAATGAAGAAACATAAAGTGCCATAGTTGAAACAACCGTTAAAATTAAAATCACCCAAATTGAATATCTCTGCCAAGCTGGTGTACCAGTTTGTAATGAATTTTTCTTTGTTGCCATCTTTTCTCCTAAATTATCTTTCCGCCATTTTTTATGGCTTTTTCTTCAATTTTTTGCATAATTTCCCGAATCTCTTCGCCATTCAAAGTTTTTTAGAAAGGTGTAATCTTAAATCGAATTGAAATATTTTTTGAGCCATCACAATTATTAAAAATATCAATTGGTGAAGTTTCAATATCAATTTTGCTAAATTCATCAGAAATATTCTCAAAAATACTAAAAATTTCAGCAAATTTGCGATTTTCTTCAACATTAATCGAAATATCGCGCTCAACAGATTGGAATTTCGAAAAATCCCTAATTTTCACATTCGAATTTTCAATATTTTCAAGTAAAATTTGCAAATCAAGCTCAAATCCAGCAGTTGATTCTGGTAGTTTTAGCGCTTTTTGAACTGATTTTCTAAACTCACCAATCACACCTAAAATTATCTTTTTGCCATTTTTAGAAATTTGCATTAAAGCCGAACGTTTTGGTTCAAATTCAGTTGAAAGTAGTGATTTTTCAGTTTCAAATTTCACAAATTCAATATTTAAACCAAGCTTTTTAAATAGAAACTCTGCATAATTCTTTGCTTCATAAAATGTATTTTCACCCTTATTTTTTACATAAACGAACGCCAATTTCTTCTGTTCAACTGGCACATTTTCATCATTCAAACCAAGTGATTTTTCAGTGATTTTATTCATTTCGAAAATTGCAAATTCACCAAAACCTGCACGAATATTCTGACTAATTTTAGAAATCAAACTTGGCATTAAAGTTTGGCGATAATATTGTAAATCTGGCGAGATTGAATTGATAATCTTATAAGAGTTTTGTGGATCTTGGCCAACCTTTTCAAGCAAATCACCGTGAATAAAACTATAAGTCAAAACTTCATTTGCACCGCTTGCTGCTAAAATATCACAAATTTCAGATTGGAGCAAGTCGATTTTTGCTTTTTTTACCGCTTTAAAAGTTCGACTTGGCAGTTGCAATTTAATATTATCATAGCCATTTAATCGCCCAACTTCTTCAATTAAATCCTCCTCAATATGTAGATCATTTCGCCAAAATGGAATCATAAAAGTTTCAGGATTTTCATTTTTTGCTAAAATTCCAACATTTTCTAAAGTTTGCTGAATTTCTTCGTTCGAAAAATCTGTTCCCAAAACTTGGTTAATTTTATCTTTCGAAACTGAAATTTCAGTTTTATTGTAATAAAAATCACCGTTTGAATCTACAACCTCACTCAAAGATTCTCCGCCAAGCGCCAAAATTCGCACGCCAAACAAATCAAGAACTTTTCGCGATATCATTTCTGGCACACCTTTCGTAAAACGCGTAATTGCCTCCGAGAAAATTCCATGACGCATTTGTGTATTTCGCAAATTATAAAGATTAAATGTGGCACTTTCCACTAAAATCCGCGTCGTATTCTCATCAATTTCGGTTGATTTTCCACCCATTGCGCCAGCAAGCGCCACGGCCGTTTCAGCATTTTCACCAACCGCAATCACGATATCTTGGTTGCTCATTTTGATTTTTTTGCCGTCTAAAAGCTCTAATTCTTCATTTTCGAAAGCTTTTCGAACGGTAATTTTGATGTTTTCGCTACCGTTAATTTTTGCTAATTTATCAAAATCAAATGTATGGAGTGGTTGCCCAGTTTCAAGCATAAGTTCATTAGCTAAATCGGTTATCGAATCAATTGGCCGCATTCCAGAACGCAAAAGATAAGTTTTTGCAATTGTTAACTTTGGATTTTTTAAAATTTCAGAGATATCAAAAACTGCCGCCGTGTAACGTTCACAAATTTCAGGATCTTGAATTTCAACTTTAACCGTTTTATTGCTTTGAGCTTTAAAATTCAAGCCTCTTATAAAATCTGGCTCGACAAATTTTTGCCCCAAAATTCCTGCAACTTCACGAGCAAAACCAACAATTCCAAAACAATCTGGGCGATGAGTTAGGCTTTTATTTTCAACTTCGAGCAGAAAATCATTTAATTCAAATTTCTCTGCAAAAGAATCACCAGCTTGAATGTCGTCTTCAAAAACCTCTGGTGAAATTTCAAGAATGCCATCATGTTCATCGCCCAAACAAAGCGCGCGAAGACTCGCAATCATTCCATTGCTCATATAGCCCATCAATTTTCGTGCGCCAAGTTTAAAGTTCTCGCCACTAAAAGTTTCTGGCACGATTGACTCTGGCGGAAGCCAAGCTACAAAAATACCAGCTCGCACATTTGGCGCACCACAAACCACCTGAATAAGCCCGTCTTCATCACGAGTAATATCTTCCCTAACACCACCGTCATCAATCTTGCATAGGTTTAAATGATCGGAATTCTCAACTTTTTGCGCAGAAACGACCTTGGCAATAATCACATCCTTATACTTTTCACCCAAATTCTCAACACTTTCAATTTCAACCAGCCTAGCACCAATCAATTTCGAAAGCTCGCCAATATCTGGCAAATCTGGAACAAATTTTTTAAGCCAATTTACTGAAATTATCATTTATCACTCCTTCTTAATCCAAAAATATTTCTAATCGTATCAGCAATGGGTTTTTCGAAAATCTTACAATAAAAATGTTGCCTTCCCCTACTAAAATCCTCACAATGAGTATCTTCTTCTGTAAAGGCTGAAACTCCGGCGAAAAATATAATGGCTGCTGCAAAAAATATCAAAGCAACCTTTAAACCAGCTAAAGATCGCTTTTTGTCTATTTCTCTCCATTCTTGCTCAGTCATTTAAAATTCCTTTAGAAATTCCAATTTTGCGCTTTCGAAATAACGAATATCCGAAATTCCATATTTAAGCATTACGAGGCGCTCAATTCCTCCACCCCAGGCAAAACCACGATATTTTTTGCTATCAATTCCAGCAGCTTCCAAAACATTTGGGTGAATCATTCCACAACCAAGCATTTCAAGCCATTCACCTTTTTTGCCGCCAAGTGCCTCAGGTTTCTCAATCAAAAATTCAAGACTTGGCTCAGTAAACGGAAAATAACCCGGCTGAGTGCGAATTTCTAGTTTTTGGCCATAGTATTCTTCGAAAAAGGCGTGAAGCGTGCCAAGCATTTGCGCAAGATTCGCAGTTTCGCTCACAAAAACACCCTCGCATTGGTAAAAAGTATGTTCGTGTGTAGCATCTAAGTCTTCATTGCGAAAAACTCGCCCATAAGAAACATGCGCAACTTGCCCTTCCTCTTCGAGTTGTTTTTTACCATGTTTCAAAACACGGTTCTGCATTGTTGAAGTGTGGGCTGGCGGAATAAAGTTTTCTTCAGTTCGAAAAGTATCATAGCCATCTCGTGCTGGGTGATTTTCAGGGAAATTTAACGCGCCAAACATATTCCAGTCGTTATCGATCTGGCGAGATTCTACCGCCTCAAAGCCCATTCGTGTATAAATATCTACCACTTTTTCAAGTTCTTTTTGGAGCGGGTGCTTTGAACCATTTTCCGCACTCAAAAGTTGTGGTTTTCGAGAAATTTTATCACGAGAGCTTTCTGCGAAAGGTGCGGTAATATCAATTTCTTCAACTTCGGCATTCTCTTTTTCTTCAAGTTTTTTCGAAACTTCAGCCTGAATTTCATTTTTTAAATCATTCACCTTTGCACCAAATTCACCTTTTTGCTCATTTGGCAGAGTTGGAATAATTTTATAAAGTTCTTTAATTTTTGGCGATTTCAAAATATCGCTCGGATTTTCGAGTGTCTGAAGTTCCGCCAAAAGTTCATTTCTAATCTGTTGAATTTGTTCCATAATTATCTTTAATTATACCATAACAGTATCTTTTTGTCGATTTTTAAAAAATTAAACTCGCTGTGATGCCACCCAAATATAAAGCCCAAGCGCCACCAAAACTGCCACAAAAACCAAAAGCCATATAAAAGCTAGTCCTGTGGTTTCTTTTGTTCCTTCAAGATATGCACTATCTTCAGGCTGAACAATTTCGCCTTTGCTATTTGGAGTTTCGCCCCCCTCTTTGAGTGAGTTTTTAATCTGTTTTTCACGAAGTTCTGCCGCAATCTTTTCTTGCAATTCAGTTCGATTATCATCTTGTTTTACATATAAAGCCATAACTATATTGTATCAGATTTTGACATTTTCGAAAAGTTTATGATAAAATATAAACATAAGTTAAAATAAGGAGGGAAGATGGCAACAAAAAAAGCCAATTTAAAGAAATCTTCAAAGACTGCTCGCAAAAAAGTAACTGAAGAAATTTCGAAAGTTGAAAAAACGGTTAAAGCTATCGTTAAGAATGATAATAAAACTGATACTATCTTTCTTGAAGAAATTTCAAAACCAAGTTTTATTTCAACAGTAGTGCTTGAATTTATTGGAACATTTCTACTCGCGGCTGGTATTATTATTAGTCAAGGTCAACCAATCGGTGTAATGTTTATTCTTATGTCAATTGTTTTGATTGCTGGAGGAATTAGTGGAGCTCACGTTAACCCATTAATTACAATCGGCGCTTGGGCAACTCGCAGGATTAACACAATTAAAGCTATTTTTTATATCATTGCTCAAGTTTTAGGTGCGATGGTTGCTTTTATGCTTTTGAATGCCTTTGTCGGCGCACAAGATACTCTACAATCATATGGTCAAAAACCAACTCTATTCACTGCAAACCCGATCCCAAAGGACAAGGAAATGCTAGCGCTTGCCGCTGAATTTATTGGTTCATTTATTTTTGCATTTTCTGTCGCAACTATAACTTCCAATAAAAAGAACGGAAATATGGCAAAAGCACTTGGCGTTGGTGGTGGTTTATACTTGGCAGTTTTAATTGCAGGATCTCTCGCAACATCAATCGGATCTTCAGCAATAATTAACCCAGCAGTAGCATTCGCACTTCAAGCGTTTACTATAAAAGAACAGAACGTTCCTTATGCGATTGCAATTTATATCGGCACAGCATTAATTGGCGGAATCCTTGGCTTTGCACTAAATCACCTAATCCAAAAGTCAACTGAAAAAGAAAAATAATTACCAATAATAAAAAGAGCAGCTTTCGAAAGTTGCTCTTTTAAATTTATTTTATTCACGAGGTTTATCAAGTATTTGTGGCTCAACTCCAGTTTTATTATCTTCACCCGAAATTTTCACCACATCTTTATCAATTTTACCAAGCTCTTTATGAGCATTATTAAAATGATTAACAGTTGTGCCAAGTGATTTTCCAAGACGTTGCATTAGATCTTCGTATTTCGAAATATGCGCGCCCAGCTGGCCAACTCGCTTTTGAATCTCTCTGCTCTGCTCTTCAATTTTTAACGATTTTAAACCTTGCAAAACAGTTTGAAGATACGCCATAAAACTAGTCGGGCTAACCACGATTACACGCTTATCACGAAACGCATATTCGATCAAATCTCGTTCTGAACCCTGCGAACCAACAACTCCAGTTAAAGCATCATAATACAAACTCTCGCTAGGAATAAACATAAAAGCAAAATCCATGGTGTTTTCATTCGGGCGAATATATTTCGAAGTTTCATCAATCCGCATTTTTAAATCATCGCGAACTCTTTTCGCCAAAATCTTTCGCTCTTCACCTTCAGATTCAACCATCCGATTATAATTTTCGAGGCTAAATTTTGAATCTACTGGCAAAATCTTATTTTTATCAAGAAAAATAGCTGCATCGACAATTTCACCATTTTTAAATTTATATTGAATTTCAAAAGCATTCGGTGGCAAAACGTTTTCAAGAACTTGCTCAAGATAAAACTCTCCTAGAACGCCACGTTGTTTTGGATTTTGCAAGGCATTTTGAAGTGTTTTTAGCTCGTCCGCGACATTCACAACGCGGTTATTTGTTTCATCGAGCTTTGTAAGCCTTTTCGAAACCTCTTCAACAATTTTCGAACTCTCAGAAATCTGTTTGGCCATTGAATTTTGAATTTGAAAATTATTTCTCTCAAGCTTTTCTGAAACTTTCTCATTAAAATTGGTTAGGTTAGCATCAATATTTTCGCGCATTCTGTTTAAGCTTTTATTCAGCTCAATTACATCCATTTTTAGCAAATTTACACCTTGGTCTTCATTTTTCGAAGCTACAATTTTTGAAATTTGAAAAGATTGAAAAATTAAAACCGATGTTAAAATTACAATAATAATTATTAGTCCAATTTCCATTTATTCCCTCCTTTTAAAACATAAAATACCTAATAAAAAATGCGCGAATAATAATAACTATATTAAATTATAGCATGTTTCAACAAAAATAAAAGGCGCATTTAACGCCTTTTTAAGTTTGATTTTAGCGAATCGCCACAAGAGTCATATTCATACTTTGAGAATTTGCCGTCCAACTAATAATTTCGTTCACTGTTCGGCCAAGCACGCTTTTACCCAGAGGGCTCTCGGCAGAAATCTTACCGATAAGCGGATTTGCTTCTAAACTTTCAACAATTCGAAATTTCATAATTCGCCCAGTTGCACGGTCGAAAAGTTCCACAAATGAACCAATAGAAACCTTCGAACTAATTTTCTTACTCCTAGGTAGAATTTTTGAATTATGAATTTGAAAATTCTTTTCATTAATTTCACTTCGGATTGCATCAATTCGTGCGAAAATATCATTTTGCCTTAGTAAATCCTCTTTAACATCGCCATCACGAAGTTCCATCTCGAGCATTTTTTGTTCATGCTCAAGCTTTGCAATTTTCTTTTTTAATTCTTTAAATCCTTGTTTGCTCAAATAAATTTTAGTGGTATTTTTCATAATTCCTCCTTTTGTAGCAATGCTACGTTATTATTATATCGAATCATTCTTAAAAAACGCTTAAATTTATTATTTTGTATTTTTATGATATAATCTAATTATATGAATAAACAAATTCTAAAACTTAAAAACCAAAAAAAGAGTGATTCCGTAAAAATTATTGCATTAGTAGGACTAGCCGGAAGTGGCAAAAGCACCGCTACAGATTATCTAAAACAAAAAGGTTATCCGAGCGTTTATTTTGGTGGAGTTGTAATGAAAGCACTAAAAGACGAAAATCTCGAAATTACACCAGCGAATGAAAAAATGATGCGCACAAAACTACGTGAAGATTTTGGCAAAGATATAATTGTAAATAAAATTGTTGAGCAAATTCAAAATCTCATTAAGTCTGGCCAAAAACGTATTATCGCTGATGGTCTTTACACTTGGACTGAATATAAAATTCTCAAAAAACACTTTCCAACTGAACTAAAAGTTATAGCATTAGTTCCACCAAAAAATCTTCGTCACAAGCGAATTTCCTCTCGCCCCGAGCGAGCAATGACTTTAGCCGAAATTAACGACCGTGACTTTAACGAAATTGAAGTTCTTGAAAAAGGTGGCCCAATCGCAATTGCTGATTATTTTATCGTAAATAAAAATTCAAATCTTCGAACTCGCCTTAAAATCGACAAAATTCTTAAAGAAATTAACTTTTAAAAAACTCGAGATTTATTTACTCGAGTTTTATTATTCTAATTTACATTTTTTCTGGAATTTCAATTCCCAACAAATCTAAGCCGTTCTCGAAAGTTTTCGAAACTTTTTTAAGAAGAGTTAATCGTGCAGATTTTTCAATTTCTGGCGCATCAGAAACTCGTGTTTTTTCGTAATATCGGTTCATTTCGCGCGCTAAATCATAAAGATATTTCGAAATTTTATGTGGCTCCAAATCTCGAACCGCCATTTTAACTGTTTCAGGAAAGGCCAAAAGTTGTAAAATAATATTTTTTTCAGCTTCAAAATCATATTCTTCAAAATCAACAAGCTCAAAATTTTGCTCTTTTCTTAAAATATTATTCACACGAACTGCTGAATATTGAACATATGGGCCAGAAAATCCAGTTAATGCAAAAATATTTTCCCAGTCAAAAAGAATATTAGTTCGCCTATCTGCTGTAAAATCTGAGAATTTAATCGCACCAAGTGCAATTTTTTTCACATCTTCTTCACTCACATCTCGGCCAGCAACAATTTTACGGGCACGCTCTTCAGCCTTATCAAGTAGCTCTTCCATCAGAACTACACCTTTTCTTGAAGACATTTTCTCACGAGTCCCATCTTCATTAAGCTGATCAATCACACCAAACCAAAGATGATATAGATCAGTTTTAATACCAAGTTTTTTCGCCATTGCAAAAATTTGCGAAAAATAGAACTGTTGTTCTGCTCCAACCGAATAAATAACTCTATCGGGAGCGAATTCTTCTTCACGGAATAAAATTGTTGCAAGGTCGTTTGTAGCATAAAGTGCTGCACCATTACTCTTCTGCACTAAAAGTGGCACATCAAAACCATATTCTTCCAGAGGAACAATTACCGAACCGTCTTCATTTTGAACCGCAACACCGCTTTCAATTAATTTTTGAACCGCCGCTTTTCCTTTTGGCGCAAAAAATGCTTCACCATATTCATAATCTGTTGAAATTTTTAATCGCGCCATTACATCATGAATATGTTTGAGGCTAATTTCTTTAAATTTATTCGAATAATTTAAAGCCTCTTCATCACCATTCTCAAGCTTTAGAAGCCACTCTTCAGCCTTTTTCTCAATTTCACCACCTTCACCCTGCTCTTTCATTGCGGCTTTAGTTTTAATATAAACATCACCAAGCTCATAAACTCCGCGCTTAGCCAGCTTTTCTTCATTTGAAAACATTTCGAATCCAACAACCCAAATTCCAAAAGGTGTACCATAATCACCTAAATGATTGTCCGTAATGACTTTCCATCCAGAAAATTCAAGTAATTTTTTAGCCGCCCAACCTTGGTTTCCAGGTCGCAAATGCCCAACGCTGTAAGGCTTGGCCATATTTGGACTTGGCCCATCAATTAGAGCAAGCTTTCCTTCACCTTCATTATTTGAACCAAATCTATCGCTAAATTCCTGACTCAATATTTTTTCAAGTTTTTTTGCTGAAACTCGCAAATTCAAAAAACCTGGCCCAGCAATTTCAACATTTTCAAAAATTTCGTTTTTCGAAAGCTCACTCGCTAGCTCTTCAGCAATTTCGCGTGGATTTTTCGAAAGTTTTCCTGCAAGCTGCATTGCAATATTTGTTGCAAAATCACCAAACTCTGGCCGTGGCCGCGTTAAAGAAACCTCGGTTTTAATATTAAATTTTTCTTCAATTAATTGGTTAATTATTTCTGCAACTTTATTCATATAGTATATATTAACACTTTTTATAAAAAAATAAAATATGTTATAATAGAACATATATGGATAACAGTAAAAAACTAAATGGATTAACCGCCGCAGAAGTTCGAAAAAGAATCTCACAAGGCTTGGTGAATGATTTTAAAATTGATAACAATAACAGTTTTTGGGAAATTGTTAAAAGAAATATTTTCACACTTTTTAACTTCTTAAATTTTGCAATTGCAGTACTTTTAGCATTAGTTGGCGCTTGGAGTAATTTAATTTTCTTCGTTGTAATTATATTCAATGCGATCTCTGGAATTGCCACAGAAATTCGCGCTAAAAAAATGATCGATAAACTCAATCTTTTGAGTAAAGAAAAAATCACCGTAATCCGCTCTTCTCGCGAGCAAAAAATTATGCCAGAAGAAATTGTGATAAATGATATTCTTAAACTTTCTGCTGGAGAGCAAGTTCCATCCGATGCGGTTGTCTTGAAAGGTGTTTCCGAAGCTAACGAAGCCATGCTCACTGGTGAAAGCGACCTTGTTCTAAAAGAAAAAGGAGCAGTTTTGCTTTCAGGTAGTTTTTTAGCGAGTGGCTATGTTCTAGCGGAAGTTGTACACGTCGGCGCTGATAATTACGTATCAAAATTGATGGTTGAAGCCAAAACGCACAAGCCAATTAATTCAAGAATTCTTAGCTCCCTCGATAAAATTGCAGGATTTACTAGTAAAATTATTATCCCATTTGGTTTAGCTTTGTTTTTCGAAGCGCTCTTAATTAAGGCTCTTCCTGCTAAAACCGCTGTAATTTACACATCAACCCCACTTCTTGGAATGTTACCAAAAGGAATCGCTCTTCTAACAATTACCTCTCTTTTAACGGCGGTTATTAAACTTGGACTTCGAAAAGTTCTTGTTCAAGAAATGTATTCCGTTGAAACACTCGCTCGTGTCGACACTCTCTGCCTTGATAAAACCGGTACAATCACTGAAGGAAAAATGAAAGTTGTAGCAATCCATAATCTTTCGAAAAAGTTTTCTGAGGCTGAGATTAATGATTTTCTTGCAACTTATATGAATTTTAGCGAAGACAACAATCCAACTGCACAGGCAATTCGTAAATATTTTTCAAAGAATAAAGCTACCTTAGAAGCAACAAATATAATTCCTTTTTCAAGTGACCGAAAATGGGGCTCAATGGAAGTTGAAGGAGTTGGAACACTTTTCCTAGGTGCACCTGAAATGATTTTTGGCGAAACCCTAAAACAAGCAAATGAAGCACTTTCTCGTGGCTCACGTGTTTTAGCTTTAGCTTTTTCGAAAGAAAAAATCGATAATAAAAATATCAAAATACCTGTAAAAATATCAAAACTTGCTTTAATAGAAATCACCGACCCAATTCGCGAAGGAGCACGCGAGACACTCGAATACTTACGTTCGCAAAAAATTGATCTCAAAATTATCTCTGGCGACAACCCAATAACAGTTTCAAATATCGCAAGAAAAGCCGGTTTTGATAATTTCGAAAGTTATGTTGATTGCTCGAAAGTAAAAGATTCCGAGCTTAAAAAAATCGCTGTAAAAACTGCAATTTTTGGTCGAGTTTCACCGCACCAAAAAAAGTTAATCGTCCAAACTCTTAAAAAAGCTGACCGCACAACTGCAATGACCGGTGATGGCGTGAATGATATTTTAGCCCTACGTGAGGCGGATTGTTCAATTGTGATGGCTGAGGGCGATCCCGCAACAAGACAAATCGCAAACCTCGTCTTGCTCAATTCTGATTTTAATGATTTACCAGAAATTCTTTTTGAAGGGCGCCGAGTTGTAAATAATATTGCTCGAATTGCACCAATTTTCTTGATTAAAACAATCTATTCGTTCATTTTGGCGATTATTTGTATTTTAAGCGCTCTACTATTTGATAAAAATCTTCTCTTGATTTTTCCGTTCATCCCAATTCAAGTTACATTGATTGACCAGTTTGTTGAGGGCTTCCCACCTTTTGTTCTCACTTTCGAAAAAAATATTCAACCTGTCGAAAAAGATTTTATTAAAAAATCACTCCTGATGGCCTTACCTAGTGCGTTAATGGTGGTGTTCTCAGTTATTTTCGTACGAATTTGGGGATCACTTAACGGCTGGATTCCTCAAGAAGTTTCGACAGTCTCGTATTATTTACTCGGTTCGATCGGAATGCTCTCAGTAATTCGCGCCTGCCTACCACTTAATTTCTGGAGAATTCTTCTTATTATTTGGTCAATCAGTGCGTTTATAGTAACCGCAATTCTCTTTAGACCGCTGATTGAAATTGGTGTGCTTTCAGGGCGTGCTTTTGAACTTTACGCAATACTAATGATAATTTTTACTATAATTTTTATTATAATTGAGTGGTTGAAAAAACGTTCGAAAAGTGATACAATTAAAGCATAAACTGAATAAAAGGAGTATCTGAAAAATGACAATAGACCAACAGTTTGTTGAATATATCGTTAAGAATTTAGTTGAAAATCCAGAAGACGTAAAAGTTGAACGCACAATTGACGAGAAAGGTGTTTTATTAACTTTGACCGTGAATAAAGAAGACCTAGGCCGAATTATCGGTCGCCGTGGAGCAACTGCACAAAGCCTTCGTGCGCTTCTTCGAGCTCTTGCACTAAAAAATAATGCTCATTATAATCTAAAAATTAGCGACAGTGAAGAAAAAACTGAAGTTGTGGAAAATTCAACAGATACACCTGTGGAAAACACAAACACTTTCGCAGAACAAACTCGAAAAGAGCTTGCAGAATTAGACGACATTGCGTTATAATATAAACAGTTCAGTTCGAAATCTGTTGTGGAGTTTTAGATTTCGAAAGAACTGCGGAAAAAACAAAAAAGTCAAAGCTCTATGCGAGCAAACTAAGGAAAGTTTGAGAGCTTATACTTGTTAGAAATCTAGCCATAATATCTTGGCTGGATTTTTAGTTTGTCTATTTTGCAAAAAAATCTAAAAAATGGTAAAATAAGTTAATATGAAAATTCAAGTAATCACTCTCTTCCCTGAAATGTTCGAACCAGTTTTAAATAATGCAATGATGTGGAAGGCGCAAAATCAAAATATAGTTTCTTTTGAAATTATTAATTTACGAGATTTTGGCATTGGAATACGTAAGCAAGTTGATGACATTCCCTATGGTGGAGGAGATGGAATGCTCTTGAAACCAGAGCCTCTTTTTGAAGCAGTCGAGTTTGCAAAAAATAATTCACCAAATGCAAAAATTATCGCAATGACTCCAAGTGAGAATATCTGGAATCAAGAAAAAGCCCAAGAAAAAGCTAATTCTGGCGAAGATTTAATTATTTTATGCGGACGATATGAAGGGTTTGATTCACGAATTTTCGAAATTGTTGACGAAAAAATAAGTATTGGTAAATTTATTTTAACTGGTGGTGAAATTCCTGCAATGGCAATAATCGATAGTATAGTCCGCCTGATTCCCGGCGTACTTGGTGGCGAAAAATCAGCTGAAATTGAAAGCTATTCAGATGGTGATAATCTGGAATTTCCACAATTTACAAGACCGGCAGATTTCCGCGGAATGAAAGTTCCAGAAGTTTTATTGAGCGGACATCACGCTAAAATCGAAGAATGGCGAAAAAAATATTCAAAATAGATTTTTTTGCTTGATTTTTCGAAATATATGCGTTATAATGGTTGTATATTTCGAGTTAATCTCGGGGTGTGGCGCAGTTGGCTAGCGCGCGCGGTTTGGGACCGTGAGGTCGAAGG
>CAUROE010000006.1:0-16815 GCA_963526465.1 uncultured Saccharimonas sp. (SeqCode) | reverse complement strand
CCTAAAGAGGGTTCCGCTCGCTTATATTTTTCAAGAAAAGGAGTTTTTTGGAAGAACTTTTTTTGTGAACGAAAGTGTACTAGTTCCTCGCCCAGAAACTGAAACCTTGATTGAAATTACTAAAAAAATTGCCAAAAATGGTGATAAAATTTTAGATGTTGGTACAGGTTCTGGAATAATTCCAATCACTCTAAAAGCCGAGCTTGGTGAAAATATTGATTTCTTTGCGAGCGACATTTCACTTCAAGCGCTTTCTGTGGCGAATCTAAACGCTATAAAAATCCTTGAAAGTGGAATTGAGCTTTTCGAAAGTGATCTTTTAAGCCAAATACCGTCAGAAATTCTTTCGAAAATAACAATAATTACAGCAAATCTGCCTTATGTCAATAAAGATTGGGTAAATTTAGAAAAGAATAATGAACTACACCATGAACCACAAATTGCACTTTATGCTCATAAAAATGGATTAGAGACAATTTTTAATTTAATTTTTCAAGCTCAAGATTTACCAAAATTGCAAAAAATTATTCTTGAAGCTGATCCTTCTCAATTTGAGGAAATTGAAAATTACGCCAAAAAATGTAGTTTTTCAAAAACTTATTTAGAAAATTACACAATTGTTTTCGAAAAAAATAACCCAAATGGGTTTATGACATTCAGCAGTCTAAATAATCTGAGTTCACACATTTTATAAATACAATAAAGACGACCACCTTGGTTGTCTTTATTGTCTGTAAGTAGATTCTATATAATCTATGTTATCCGACTTTAATTCCATTGCTAATAGCCATGCTTGTTCAAAATATTTTCTAAATGCCCTACTAATTCCTTTCCTTTCAAAGAATATAGATGAGGTGCATAAGACGATGAGACAAAAATAGCCTCTTCCTCATCAATTATTACAAATTGAATCTTTGGAAATTTTGTTTTTTCTTCCTTATTATCAAAGTATCTGCACGAATAAACGGGGCCATAATTTATATGGTCAAGCATTTTATCTATATTGCACTCATAGCTAAAAGTAAATATTTCTTTATACTCTCTTATATCTTTTTTTATGATTGTAGAATTTTCTAATTTCCTTACCAATCTGATTGCTTGCATGCTTTTTCTTGGCCTCATTTCCTGGCATAGGATTTATTACCGTAAAGTCTTACCCGCTAAGTTCACAAACACTTTCCTTAGTCTATGATATTCGTTTGATAATATAATTATCAACTTCATTAATGTTTTTATAAAGAATTTAACGCTCTCAGAATGCCCTACGATACTACTTATATACTTAGATAGCTCCTCTATTTTTTCCAATTTCTCTCTATTTTCAAACTGGTAAAGAATTAAAATAGTCAACACCAAAACAAGAAGAACTGAGAATATGGCAGGATATACCAACTCTATATCAGGCAATGATTTAAGTATGAAATTATTTACCATATCATAAACCATTATTATGGAAATTTCAAAATAGTAATATACCCTACTAAAAATTCTATGATTTTTCTATTTTTTCACAATTCACCCCAACTATATTTGTTAGATAAAGATAAACTATAGCTTATTTGCGAAAAAATCAACAAAAAGATTAGCCATATATTCCCATTTACCGTCTTGAGTATATCCATGGTCACAATTTTCAATCAATATTAACTCGACATCAATTGAAGAAGCTAGTAATTGTGATTGTAGCAATTGGGATTGCCGAAAAGGAACAATCTCATCATTCAACCCATGTGTTATAAGGCAAGAAGAGGATATATCTGAAGAATCTCTATAGATATTATATTTCATTGGATTATATAAAACGTTTATATTATATCCATTCTCAGAGCAGTAGCCCGTTTCCTTCCAATTTTCTGCTGCTTCACCAGAAATCTCATTCAAATAGGCATCTGACAGAAAGGCACACGGCGACTTGAAGCCTTGCGCTTTTACGTTTCGAAATTCTCTTGAAGCAATAACGACACTTGAACCAAAACTAGAAGAAAATACACCTATTCTGTCAGTATCTACTGCATCTATCTCGTCAATTAGTTTAATAACAGCTTTGAAATCGTCAATCCCTTTTTCTAAAGTCAATTCCTTTCTACTACCTTCACTATCTCCTAATCCAGAAAAGTCAAAGGTTAGAGAAGCTATCCCTTTTTCGCTCAATAGTGGGGGGATTTTTGTCCAACTCAAACTCTTGGAGCCGCTAGGCCCATCCCCCGTAAGCATAATAACTAGCGGAAATTTGGTTTTCGTTTCCTCGTTATTTTGCGGAAGAAAAAAATGAGCACATAGCTTTTCTTCCTTTCTGTTTTTTGCGTATTTTTCTATTACTTTCATCTTGAACTCCTGTTATAAATTTTAGGTAAATATCTAGTGTCCTCTATAATTTTTTTAGTAAAATCTATACCCTCATTAAAGTAAGCCTAGCTAAAAGAGGTTATTTTTATTTATGATATTCTTCAAGAGTTGCGCGAGTAGATTTTTCTCTACCGTCTCGAATATAAGAAATTTCAACAGTATCACCAACAGACTTTTCGCCGATTAAAGAACTAACGCTGGAATTTTTAGAAACCTCAACGCCATCAATTTTTGTGATTATATCTCCGTCCTTTAAACCAGCTTTTTGTGCAGGGCTACCATAGATAATAGCATTACCTTTTCTTGACTTAACTAAAGCAACTTTCAAAACATCAAGATTGTATTTTTTTCTAATTTGCGGATTGATTGATATATAACTCGCTCCAAGATAAGCTCGTTTTGGTTCCTTACCTTCACTAATAGACTTTAAGACACCCTTTACTGAAGAGATTGGTATTGCAAAACCAATGCTTTGAGCTTTAGAGGCAACTGCAGTATTAATTCCAATCACCTGCCCTTGCGCATTCACTAAAGGACCGCCAGAATTTCCACTATTAATTGCTGCGTCTGTTTGAATCATATCAGTCAAAACTTCTCTTGAAGAGCCGTCTTCACTAGAAGCCTCAACCGTACGACCAATTCCAGAAATAATACCACTTGTGACAGTACCGTCATATTCGCCTAAAGCATTTCCAATCGCAATCACTTGCTGTCCGATATTTATTTTCTTTGAGTCTCCAAGTTCGGCGGCTTTCAATCCTTTTGCGTTCGAAATCTTTAAAATTGCAATATCGCTCATTGGGTCAACCATAACCACTCTAACGCTTTCATAAGAATCGCCGCTATTAGTAATAACTAAAATTTCAGAGGATTTTTCAATAACGTGCTTGTTCGTTAAGATATAGCCATTTTCACTAATAATAATTCCCGTTCCTGCGCTTGCAGAATCTTCTGTTGAATAAAAGAATCTTGAACTTTTTTGATTTTTGCTAACAATAGAAACAACACTTTGCGAAACCCTATTCGCAACCGACTCAATAGAATTAGAATCCATTTGATTCGTAAAATTTGAAGCTTTATCGCTTGCCGAAAAGTTGAAGTTTGCAGACCCAGTTTTATTCTTATTGAAATTACTTTTTGATATAATTTGAGCTAAAATAATTATACAAAATACAACCGCCACCATAATTATGGCTATTAAAAATTGACTTTTTGGCTTTTTAAAATATTTTCGAAAATTCATATCTTAACCTTTAGCAACTGGGATTGAAGAAAAGAATAACAATAAAGTCAAGATGAGAATTGTCGCAAAAATCACCTCTGGTAGAAATTCTTTTCGTTCCCTTTCTTTATCTTTATCTAAAACAATCACATTAAAACCAATAAAACTTAAAACTGTTAGAATAATTGCCGCCTGAGGAATTACAAAATTAAAATATGGCGCAAAGTTAATGCGATAACCAATCACCAAAAAGTTAAAAATCCAAGCAAATTCAGCAACAATTAGACCCCAAAAAAGACTGAAAATCTCAATATTTAAATCTGCATAAGACGACATAATATGCCGAATTGTTGAATATCCGAGCAAGAATGCCAAGATAAAAATTAAAGCTTCGTTCCAACCGTAAGTAATCGAATATAAAGCCGAAAACCCAAAAAATACGGTGAAAAGAGCTTGAACCTGCACGAATAATTCTTTTGAACTTGGTTTGATAATTGTTAACCAAAATATATATAAAGCCAATAGTAGCCCTTGCGAAAAGATATTATCTATACCTGTTGAGAACATTAAAATAACTATGCTCAACGAAAAGATTAAATCAACAAGATTTGATTTTACGTTTGCAAGCCAAAATCTTGGCCGAACAGCAAAAGTTCGCCATTTGCTCACAAAAACCAAGAGAATTGCAATCCAAGGAGTTTTAGTAATATAAATGGAGAGCCAAACAATAACCGCCAAAACAATATTTAAAAAAATATGCGCAATATTCCCCCAAAAAGAATGTTTTTTCGAAATTCTAATAAAATCCATACTTCCTCTATTATATCACACAATTTTAAAAATAACCATAATTGAAAATCTTTAAAAATCATGCTAAAATATAAAAATGAAGAGTAATTTTTGGCAACGGCATCCTCGAATAGCCGACACTTTCGGGATTTTTGTTTTCTTTTTTTGTGTAACTTTAGGAACAATTTTTATTAATACTTTTATTTTTCAAAGCTTCACAATTGTTGGCTCGAGTATGGAACCAACTTTCAAAGACGGCGATAAAGCCATTATAAATCGCCTACCTTTAACTTGGGCAAATTTTACGAACACAAAATTTGTACCAAAACGTGGTGAGATTATTGTTTTCGAAAACCCACAGTTTATCGACGGGATGAAAGATCAATATATTATTAAACGCGTGATCGCCTTTGCTGGTGAAAAAGTAAAGGTCGAAAAAGGAAAATTGACAGTTTACAACGATAAACATCCTAACGGTTTTAGCCCAGATGATAATTTTAATAATGAACCAAAAAAGTATACAAGTCATGATGGAGAATGGACTGTTCCAGAAAATGAAATATTCGTTTCGGGTGATAATCGCGAGGGAAATAATTCATATGATTCCCGAAGCGGTCTTGGTACTGTTCCGCTATATAAAATTGTTGGCCCTGTCGCCTTTCGAATCTTTCCTTTTAATAAAATTCGCAATTTTGAATATTCACAGAACTATTAAAATGTAAAAAATAACCCTTTTAACGGGGTTATTTTTATTTTGAAAGAATTTCCTCAAGTCGCTTTAATTCTTCTTCGCTCTTAAATTTAATGACGATCTTTCCTGAACCTCTTGCAGAAGTTTTAATATCTACATCCGCACTCAGCTTTTTCGAAATATGCTTAACTGTTTTTTCGAAAGGATTGTTCACTTTTTTAGGTTCAACTTTTTTAGACTCTTCAATCTGTTTTTTATAATTCACCAAGAATTGTTCAATTTTACGTGAGCTCCAATTTTCTTCAATAATTTTTGGCAGAATTTTCTTGATAGTTTCCTCATCAATCTTTAAAAGTGGGCGTGCTTGACCTTCTTTTAGTTCGCCAGAAATAATATAATCTTTAACAATTTGTGGGAGTTTTAACAAGCGCAAGGTATTTAAAACCGCACTTTCGCTCCTTCCGCCAACACGTTCGCCAATTTCCTTTGCCGTTAAATTAAATTGTTCACGAAGTTTTGAATAAGCTTCAGCCATCTCAAGAACATTCAAATTATCGCGCTGAATATTTTCGATCAAACTTAATTCGAGGCGGTTTTGGTCAGAAAGCTCGCGGATAACCGCAGGAACCCTTTCTATCCCCGCAAGCTTTGAAGCGCGATAACGCCTCTCACCAGCGACAATTAAAAACTTTGAGTTTTTTCGAACGACTACAATTGGCTGTAAAACACCATGAATTTTAATTGAGCTTGCGAGTTCTTCAAGTTTTTCCTTATTGAAGTGCCGGCGAGGTTGCTCTGGATCAGGCGAAATATCAATAATTTTTAGCTCTTTTAGTTGGCTTTCATCATATTCCAGACCTAACTCTGAATCGATTTTTTCATCAACAATCATCTCGGTTGGAATCAAAGAATAAAATCAACGAAAAAGTCCTTTTTTTGCCATTATTTTTCCCCTTCTATACGCTGAATAATCTCTTTCGAAACTGCTTTATAAGCACGAGCGCCCTTACTAAATCTATCATAAACACCAATTGGAACACCATGGCTTGGAGCTTCTGCAAGACGAATATTCCGCGGAATTGCATTCGAAAAAATCTTATCTGGAAAGAATTTTTTAATTTCTTCGAGAACTTGCCCACCTAAAGTTGTGCGAGAATCCACCATTGTTGGTAGAACTCCAAGAAGCTCAAGGTTTGGATTCATCCCCTTTTTCACAAGCTTCATGCTTTCAAGAAGCTGGCCAAGGCCTTCCATCGCGTAGAATTCGGCCTGAACTGGTAGAATCAAATAATCACTCGCAATAAAACCATTCACAGTCAATAAGCTCAAACTTGGTGGAGAATCTAAAATAACATAGTCAAAATCAGCTTCGACAGTTTTTAGAGCATCTTTCAATCGAGTAAATCGACCTTTCGCTGACGCAAGCTCAACTTCGGCATTAGCTAAAATCGGTGTACTTGGTGCAATTTTTAATTTCGAAAATTCTGTTTCAATAATAATTTCACCTAATTGTTTTTCGCCAGAAACTACATCTGCCATAGTAAGATCAAGATTATTTTTATCAATACCAAGACCGCTAGTTGCATTTCCTTGTGGGTCAAAATCAACAAGAAGTGTTCGAAAACCTCGCTTTGCAATAAAATAAGCAATATTTATAGCGCTGGTTGTTTTACCAACCCCCCCTTTTTGATTGGTTATCGAAATCACCTTCATAATGTTCATATTATATCACAAACCTTTAGCACTTTCAACTTTATTTTAATCTTGATTTTTGGAATTTTGTATGTTAAAATAATAAAGATATTAAATTTAATGAGGATTTTATGAAAAAAGCAGTCATAAAAGTTGGCGGTAAGCAATTTATCGTTAGCGAAAAAGAGACCCTTCTGGTGGACCTCCTCCCGCAAGGAACAAAAGAGCTCGAACTTGATGCTTTGATGCTTATTAATGGCGACAAAGTGGAAGTTGGAACTCCTGTTGTGAAAGGCGTGAAAGTTTCCGCTAAAGTTGTTGACGAACTTGTTAAGGGCGAAAAAATCCGTGTGATCCGTTACAAGGCTAAAAAACGCATTCACAAAGAAAACGGACATCGTCAAAAATACACTAAAATTGAAATTGCTTCAATTAAATAATTAAAAGGCGGCCAGCCATTTAAAAACTAGCTCTCCACTCAAGGGCTAGTTTTTATTTTTTGTTCATAGATTTGACTATATATTAGAGTTGATGGATTTAATGAAACACTCAATATTAAAATTGTGCGACATAATTATTTTACTAACTTTTCGAACCGCAAATCCAGTAAAACCAAAAGAATAAACCCCGCTAATGCGAGGTTTATTCAGTTTTTGAAACTATTTTTTCTCTACTTTTTCAGATTTTTTAGCTTCGTGAGTTTTTGTCGCTTCAGATTCAACAGCATCATTTGCTTTTTTCGTAAATTCAGCAGTTGCTTTTTTCATTTCTTCACGACTTCGGTACCAGTAAGCTACAGCACCAGTAATCGCCATAATCGCAATCACCATCATTGCAGCCTCAGCAGGACCAGTATGTGGTAGTTCACTTGGAACTTCAGCACATTTTGGATCATTAGCTGCAAGATTTTCAAGACCCGTAATTTTACATTTATCGTTACAATTTGGGTCATTCTTCTTTAAGTTTCCTTTTCCAGGAATTTCACAAAATTCTTTGCGTTCTTGCGGTGTACAATTTTTTTGTACAGTTACAGTTGCTTTATCAGACTTTCCGCCGTTTTCAGTTAAAACTTGAGCCGTATTTGTGATTGTATTGTTTCCACAAATTAATTTCGAAGCATCAATTTTTGCACGGAAGGTTAGCGTTGCAGAACCGCCAAACGAGTAATTACCAATGTTAACTCCAGATTTTACAACATTATCACTCAAGATTTTACCAGCAGCATCTGATGGAGTTGTAATTCGAGTTGTTCCAGGAACAAGAACTAATCCAGCAGGAAGTAAATCTTTAATATTTACATTATTTTGTGAAATTGTCCCAGTATTCTTATAAGTAATTTTAAACTCAACTTCATCATTTAAGCCGATATTTTGATTTTTTGCAAAATTATTCGCACCAGCTTTCGAAACTGTTTTAGTTGTTTCGAAATCTGCAAAATCTGCTTTAAATCGATAAGTTATAACACCTGAATATTGGTCACATCCAGGAAGTATTCCATTTAAGCTATCATAACCAAGGTTTGTACCAGAACCGAATAGATTTCCTCCATTCAAGATTTGACCATTTACTGCACCTTTTGTTGTAATTTTAGCTGATCCTTGAATATATCTCAAAGCAACATCTCGCGAAGGAGAACGCAAAACAGCTTGATCCCAAACTTTTTGTGGTCGGGCGTTTCGAGCAGTAATTTCTGCCCGCACGAGACCTTCTTTACCTTTCGCAATAGTTGAAGGAACAATTGTGTTAAGTTTTGCATCTAAAGCAATTCCACGATAGCTATTTTCTTTTGAATTTAAAGAGCTTTTTGCATTGTTATGATAATAGATATAAACTTCATATTCTCGACCAGGTACAATATCAATACTATCAACAAAATTTCCCACGCCAGCTTGACGAACTCGAACGAAATTTCGTTCATCTCCAACGGTTGGATTATTTGTAATAGAGTTGAATGTTACATAGTCGGCAGGATTTTCGGCAGTGAAAGTTTGCCTTTCTGGGCCATAAGCGAAAGCGCTTCCGCCTAAAGCTACCGCCCCGATGAGGGCTGCGAATGCCGCAACCCCCAAAGTTTGTAATTTATTTTTTACTAACATTTCTTACCTTTTTTATTTTATTGTTGTGTATTATTTTGATTTGTAGCAGCTGAAGCGCCATATGTTTGGTTATAATTTTGTTGAGCTGCCCAAACATCGTTATAATTCACAGTTTCGCCACCAATATTTACAGTTTTATTTTGTACTTGCCCAGCCTCACGAGCCTTAGCTTCGGTTTCAACCTGTGCTTGTTCAGCTTGTTCTGCGGCTTGCGCTTGAGCCTCTGCAGTAGTTTCGCCAGTATATCCAGCTGGTTGTTCACCTATTTTTGAGACATCTATAGATTGACCAACACCTTCAGCTTTTATTTTTTCGGTCGCTGTTCTAGGAGTAGCTTTAGGATCTATATTATTACTCCTTTCCTCTTGAGAAGCTTCACCTATTAATTCACCTTTATCCATTCTAGTAACCGCATTATCTATATTATAGATAGACTGATCGGTCTTGAATTTAGTGTCATCATGTTTTTCAGGTGGAGTTTCTGGTGGAGTTTTTGGAGGTGTCTCTGGTGTAGTAGGCGGTGTCTTAGGTGGGGTTTCTGGTGTAGGTACCGGTGGTTTTTCAGTATCTGGGGCTGGTGGAGTGTAAGCCTCTTCGAATGGAATTACTGGAGTTGTCCAAGTATTTGGAACTTCAGCAATCTTCTTCATAACCATTTGCTTACATTGGTCACGAATCAAAATTTGTTGCCCATTTCTCAATTCAACTATACGAGCTGTTCCGCCGAACGCACCTTCAGCATGAGCATAATCTTTATTAGAATTCACAAATAGCGAATAATAATCACCATCCAAAGTTTGATTTCCAACAACTTTAGCGCCTTCCATATATTTCGAATATGCATCATTCAATTTTTTGAAAGCTGTCTGATCACCATTTCGAGCGGCATCAACCAAATCATCAACCTCAGTATTCGAAATTCCAAGCAGATTCCGAGCAGATTCAGCATCGTTCACAAAGAATTGTCCCATATATTCAATATCATCTTCGTTGTGCGATTCGATCATTTTCTTTTGATATTCTTCATTCGAAAGTTTTGAAGTATCCGTTCCGATAGAATATTTGCTCTCTTTTTGATCGATCTTATTATAATCGTCATTTTCAGAGTCATATTTACCGTTGTTAAAGTTCTTTTCTTGCTCTTGAGCATTACTATTATCAAAGTTTGCCAGTTTATTAAATTCAGATGCAGAACTTTCACTAAGTTCAGTTCTAGTATTATCTTCAACTTTTGGCTCACTGTTATTTACATGAACTGGTTCAGCGGATCTACGACCAGCTACGAATGCGATTGCGCTAACACCAACCAATGCCATAATTCCTAAAACAGCCTTACCAGCTCTTTTCATGAACTCTCGGGATCGTCCAGCTTTAGCTTCGATATTATCATCTTGATCAACAACATTTTTTGCCCTATCGGCTCGTTTTTGTTTGCTAAACGTAAATTCAGCATCACTTAGCTCAATAGTTTCATTTGAAGGTTGTACAATCTGAACCTGAATATCACTTTTTTTACCAGAGTCTTCGACTACAAGTCCTTCAACTACACCTTCCTGATTCAGACTCACTATATCTGAACTATTGTTACCAGAATATTCAAGCGCCAATGGTTGATTTTGCTTATCTGCTTCCATTCTTCCTTTAATCTCTGAAAGCTTTTCAGTATACAATTGATTATATTTTGCAAAATCTGCATCGTCTGCACCACCTTTTGCAAATGCCTCTTGTCGCAATTTATCAAGATAATCCAATGAAGAATTTTCTGGATTAAATCCCAATTGCAGTGGTTGATTGGCTTGATTTTCGATATAATCACTTGAATCTGCTTCTGTAATTTGAGTCTCTTGATCTGGTCGAGTTATTCCCTCTAAAATTCCTTTTTCCCTGAAGGTTAGTTGATCGTAAGGCTTATTTGCCAGACTTTTATAGAATTCATCTGCGCTGCCAAACCCCATTTCTGTAGCATATTTCCAGTCGGCTTTATTGCTAAAACCAGCACTTTCCATTGCTTCTCGCTGAGATCCTGCAGGCAAATCTTCTAATGAGACTTCCCAGGCATTTTTAGGTTGCGTGTGGTCACCTTCGAGCCTAGGACTTTCATTCCTTAATCCCTCTTTCATTTCTGTCCTTGTTTATTTTTAATTTATTTTACTACCGTATTTTACCACAAGCGTATTAAAAAGTCAACACTTTTTTAAAAATAAAATCGATATTTCTACCGATTTTATTTTTGCCAGATATTAAGCTGCAATGTTTCCAGAAATTGCTCGAATAATGTTCAAAACACGTTTCCCCGCTGGAACTTCTCGGTGAACAGATTTTACCGTACTAATTTCTTGACCAAGTTGCTCTTGTGTTTTAAATTGATTTTTCCGCAAGCTGAATTCTTTTTTGCGACCTTCGTAAGTTTCGAAGTTTGCGCAATGACCTTTGAAATGTATAAAATGTACAATATTCGAGCTTTGAGCTTCATCATCTTGCAATAAAAAACTACCCTTTTCACGATCAGCTTTTAGTTCAGCGTGTGCATAGATATTTTTCAGGTGTTCAAGAGCTTCTTTTTCTGATCTCTTTTGTGTTTCTACGATTTCTTTTTGTTGTACTGGGTCCAAGCTTTTGAGAGAATCTAAATTAAGATTTTGAAACTCTTCAGAACTACTCTTTTGCTCAAGAGATTTCTTTTGCTCTTTCGTATAATCGTTTATCTTAAAATTTTCCATTTTTGCCTTTTGATTTTTCATGTTTTTATTTAAAAAATAACTTATACTTGTATTATAGCATAAGTTATTTTAATTGTCAATATTTTGGTTAAGCTTTTTTAAGTGAAATTTTTACTTCTGAACCTTCAACTTTTACAATCTGAGCAAAATCAAGTTCATTTTCTGAAATTTCAGCCTTTGTAGCCAAAACTTCTTTCGAAATTTCTTGTTCAAATTTCTTGAACGAATCAAGAACTTCAGTATTTTCAGATATAAAGTTAAGCTCAATTCGATCATCAACGTTTAGATCAGCTTTTTTACGCGCAGCCTGAATGTGGCGAATAATCTCACGCATTAAGCCTTCTGCACGAAGCTCAGGAGTTAGCTCAAAGTCAAATTCAACACCCTCAACGCCAAACTCAACATTTTTAACGTTTAATTCTTCCATTAGAATTGGCGTAAAATCAAAAGATTTTGCATTTTGCGGAACTTTTACGCTAGCTAACGGTTGGCGAATTTTTACGCTATTTTTTGCTCGAAGCGCAAGAGCTTCATTCACATAACCACGAACTTCAGCCATTTCAGCAAGTAAGCTCTCATCAATCTCGCCTGCTTCTGGCCAATCTTTCAAATGAACTGAGCCATCACCAACCATTTTACTCCAAAGCTCTTCTGCTAAGAAAGGCACAAATGGCGCAAGAATCAACGCAAGATAGCTCAAAACATAGTGAAGCGTTTGATAAGCTTGAAGTTTATCGGCACCATTTTCACTCTTCCAGAAACGACGGCGCGAACGACGCACAAACCAGTTTGAAGCGTCATCTAGGAACGGCAAAACACCTTCAAGCGCGCGCGGAATGTTGTAAACGTTCATATTTTCAGTGATTTCATTTCGAAGTTCATGAACGCGGCTTACAATCCATTTATCAAGCGGGTTTTCAAGATCTTTCGAAGGATCTTTAAGCTCACCGTTAAATTCCCAACCGTCAACACTTGCATACATTGTGAAGAAATCATACATATTCCAAATCATCGAAAGCTTACGCGCAACGTCTGAGACATCCTTATCATGAAGTGCAAAATCTTCACCATTCAAAAGTGGGCTCGTTAGCAACAAGAATCGCAAACTATCGGCTGAATATTGATCCATTAGTTCGTTTGGATCGGTGTAGTTTCCAAGAGATTTACTCATCTTGCGGCCGTCATTTCCTGCAACAACACCAGTTGTAATCACATTTTTAAAGGCATTTTTACCAAACAAAGCAGTATTTACAGCATGAACATAATAAAACCACGCGCGAACCTGACCGATATATTCAACAATAAAGTCACCCGGGAAATTCTTTTCGAACTTTTCTTTATTTTCGAAAGGATAATGGAATTGCGCAAATGGCATTGAACCACTTTCGAACCAACAGTCGAGCACTTTATCGATACGAGTGTATTTTTCGCCATCAATTTCGAAAGTAATTTCATCAACCCAAGGTCGGTGATAATCTTCAAGTTCCACGCCACTCAACTCTTTAAGCTCAGCATAAGAGCCAACCACGCGAATCTTACCGCTTTCAGACTTCCAAACTGGCATTGCTGTCGCCCAGAAACGATCGCGCGATAGATTCCAATCTGGTGCAGCTTCAAGATTTTTTTCGAAACGGCCGTGTTTCAAGTGTGCTGGGAACCAATTGATATTTTCATTCTGCTCGAGCATTAATTCTTTTTGACCTTGAATATCAAAGAACCAGCTTGGGTGTGCGCGATACATTAAACGCTGGCCAGTCCGTGGATTGTGTGGGTATTCGTGCCGAATGTAATCAATCTTCCAAACCACGCCACGCTCTTTCAAAATTTTGGCAAGTGGCTTATTAAATTCCCACACATCTTCACCGGCAAATTCACCGTCAATATATTTTCCATATTCATCTAAAACGTGAAAAACTGGAATTCCATATTTTTTACCAAAGTTAAAGTCTTCTTCGCCGTATGCTGGCGCCGAGTGAACAATTCCCGTTCCGCTTTCAAGAGAAACATAATCTGCGCCCCAAACTTTATAAGCGTTCTTCAAAAAAGCACTATCGTCTCGCATTTCCACTGAACCACTACTGATATGCTTACTCTTCCATGAGTTAGTTTTTGAATCATAATAGTTATCTTTTTTAAAATCGTAATCTTCGAAAAGCGGTTCGTAACTCAAACCAATCAAATCCGCGCCATCAATCAAATTAACAATTTCGAAAGGAATCGGTTGCTTTTTCTCATCAACAAAAACTTTTTCGAGCAAATCTTTTGCCAAAATGAAGAATTCATCACCAACTTTTACTTTTGCGTAGGTAATTTTAGGATTAACGAATAACCCCATATTTGCTGGCAAAGTCCAAGGAGTTGTTGTCCAAGCGAGCATTGCAGTTTTATCTTTCGAACCTTCTGCATCTTCGAAATCTTTTAACCAAAACTTCACAAAAACACTTGGGTCGGTTACAGTTTTATAGGCATCGTTATCCATTGTGACTTCACTTTTCGAAAGCGGAGTTGCCCATGCCGTGTCATACATTAGAACGCGTTCACCTTCGTAAATTTTACCCTTTTCGTAAAGAGTCTTAAACGCCCACCAAACACTTTCCATAAAATCTTTGTCCATTGTTTTGTAGGCATTTTTAAATTCAACCCAACGGCCAATGCGATCAATCGTATTTTCCCAAAGCGCTGCATTCGAAACCATGCTTTCGCGCGCAGTTGTGATATATTCGGCGAGCGAAATTTTTTCACCAACTTCGTGCCGAGAAGTGATACCGAGCTTTTTCTCAACAAAGTTTTCGGCTGGCAAACCGTGTGTATCCCAACCCCAACGGCGTTCAACTCTTTTGCCGAGCATCGTTTGGTAGCGTGGAACAGCATCTTTTACGATTGAGCTAAGGAGTGTTCCGTGGTGCGGCACGCCTGTGATAAATGGAGGGCCGTCATAAAACACAAAAGTGTTATCTTCGCTACGGTTTTCGATTGATTGCTCAAAAGTTTTTTCTGCTTTCCAGCGCGCCAAAACATCGGCTTCGTATTCTTTTGCTTGTCTTCTTGAATTTGCTTGAAATTTCATTATTTCTTATTTTCCCTTCTATCGATACTTTCTTTAAAACTTTCTGGCAATTCTTCATACAGATCGTCTATCTGTTTTTCATCACTTATCAATTTCTGTACAATTATATTTAATATTTTATACATAGGTTTAGTAGATTCTTCTTCTATACGTATTTCTCCAGGATGCACAGCCTGGTTACCCTTAAACCTAATAATATCCAGGGCGTCCCGAGTGCGTTTATCCACTTGCCCACCAATAATTCTAATATTGTCATTGATACTATTTTTTTCTCCACCTTCAACAACCTTATTAAGTATTTCTTGAAGTGCTAATCTTAATAGTGCAGCAGAAGCTCTTGGAGAATCTTGTAAGATCTGAGCTGATTCCATATATAAGCCCTTAGCTACCTCAGGCATATCTGGATTAGGGCTCTCTACGGTTATTGATCTTGGATATATTATTTTTAGATCCTTCCATAAAGCTAGCTTTTCACAATGATCACACTTAGAGGCTCTAAAATTATCATCCAAGAAAATTATATCTTTAGAACGACTAATAGGCCCATTGTTATTATTGAAAAGAACTTTAGCATCAAAGTTCTTAAACATAAGAGAATACCATCTCTGGTTAGCAGAAACTCCACAATGAGGGCAATTAAAAGCTTTTTTATCGAGTTCTGGCATACAATATTCTTTATTCATATTCCTCCGTTTAAATTAAAAATCACCTCTTTCGAATTCGAGAACCAAGTAAACTCGGCGATACCATCTCGATTCCAAAAGAAGTGATTCTTTTAGCTCTTAATTTTAGCTTTTACGGAGCTTTCCCGCCCAGTTCTAATCAGTTTTCGAAACCTTTCTTCTGGGAGCTTCACGGTTGATAGCCGCTCATTTATCAAAATAAAACGCTTTTATGATTTTATTTTATCAAAATTTAAAGATATTTTCAAGCTTTTAAGTGTTTTATTTACTGGTGTAATGTTGATAATTTTATTTTTTATCACAACTGGAATAAATTATATAATTACCCAACAATTTAGGATATGGTTAACCTTCAATATAATACACTTAAACAGTAAAAACACGCTTTTTTAGCTTAGCGTGCATAATATGTAATTTCATCGATTAACGGTAAAGGTCGCCCGCGCCACATTTGTAGAAGTCGGCCATTATCAGCGATTGCTAAGATTGTCGGATATTCAACAATATCATAAGCTTGCAAGAAAAATTGATTTCTACTGTCATCTGGGTTCATTTGCTCAATTTCGAGCCCAGTTTGCCTTTTAAAATCATCAATATATTCTCGAACTTCACGGCCATGATCGCTAGCATCTCTATAAACTACTACAATTCTCATTTTCTTCTCTAACCTTCAATAAAATCTCTTCGAAATCTTCAACTGTTTCAAAACCATTAAAAACACTTGCGAAACGAATGTACGCAACTTTATTCATCTCAAACAAAACCGAAAGAACCGTTTCGCCAATCTGGTGCGAAGAAACTTTACTTGATTTTTGAAGAAGTTCATTCTCAACACGATTGATAATTTCTTCAACCTGAAGATCAGAAATAAACTTTCCAATTGAACGAATAATTGAACTTTTAAGCTTTTCGCGGCTAAAATCCTCACGACCACCATGCGACTTCATAACAACAATTCGTGGTTTTTCGATCCGCTCATAGGTGGTGAAACGAGTGCCGTCTGGCGCAACTCGGCGACGGCGTACAGATTGGCCGTCAACCGACATTCTACTTTCCAAAACTTTTGTTTCGTCAAGTTTAAATTCCATTAATCTTCCTTTTTATTACGTTTTCGGCGTCGCAAAAATGCAGGAATATCGCTTTCGTCCTTTTCTTCTTCATCTAGAGCCCAGATATTTTTAGTTTCGATATCACTAGCAAAATCTTCGGCTGAAGTTTTTTCTTCATTATTTAATTCCATATCAATTGCGTTCGAAATTGTATGGTTGATTTCTTGCGCTTCAGTATGTTCGTCTTCGAGATTAAAAGTTTTCGAAACAGCACTTTCGAACGAATTTACTACAGGTTCATTATAATCACGATCAAAACCAGTTGCAACAACTGTGATGATCAATTCATCTTCAAGCTCAGGTTTAAGTGTTGCACCAAAAATGATATTTGCATCTGGAGCAACAGCACCAGTAATAATCTCAGCTGCCTCTTGAATCTCGCTCATACTCATATCATAAC
>CAUROE010000005.1:0-16848 GCA_963526465.1 uncultured Saccharimonas sp. (SeqCode) | reverse complement strand
CAATTTTGCTTTGGAATCTCACCACGACCATCACAGGTTGGGCAAGTTACAGTTTGCTGAATTGGGCCAAAAAGAGTTTGAGTGGAACGAGTTTGCTGACCACTTCCATTGCAATCTGGACATTTTTGCATTCCGTGACCAGGTTCTGCGCCAGAGCCATCACAATGATCACACTCATCATCTAGATTTAATGAAATTTCAGTTTCAGTCCCAAAAACCGCCTCTTTAAAATTCAAAGTTAGATCTACTTCAACATCGCGGCCTTTTTTATTTTTCGAACCGCGGCCATTCGAAAATCCGCCGCCAAAAATTCCGTCAAAAATATCACCGAATCCGCCACCAAAATCAAAATTAACATTCTGACCCGAAAATCCGCTAAAACCTTCGAAAGGATTTCCGCCAGAAAATCCACCAGAGTTTCCACCAACTCCTGCATGGCCAAACTGGTCGTATCGCTGGCGTTTTTCTTTATCTTTTAAAACTTCATAGGCTTCATTAACCTCTTTAAAAGCTTTTTCGTCTCCTCCTTTATCTGGATGAAGCTCAACTGCTTTTTTTCGAAAAGCCTTTTTAATTTCATCAGCACTGGCGTCTTTTTTTACACCTAAAATATCATAATAATCTGTTTTGCTCATATATTATATTATAACAAATTAGCACTTAAAGAGCAAGAGTGCTAATTATTATTTTCTATATTTTTTAGCCGAGGTTCCAGCCAGTTTCTTTGTTTCCATTTTGATTATTTTGATTAAAATTTTCCATATTCTATATCATATCGCCAAATCAGCTTTTTATCAATAGACTTCATATAAATCCTCAATTAAATAGCTCACCCTTATAAAAGCTAATGAATCTTCGTCTTCTTGCCAAAAACTCCCTCCATTGCTGAGGGCCATTATAAGAAGGAACTGAGTCAAAAAGATTAAAAATTATAACATTCCAATAAAAAATTGTATTACTAGCCAAGCTATTATTAAGATAGAAAATAATATTACAAGTATCAGCTTTAGTAGTATAGTAAAAACAAAAGTAAAATAACTACTCCAGCAATAAATATCATAAATATCTTTTTCGCCATAGAAAATACCTCTTTCTAAAAGTACAAGCATTGAGTGAGCACAGACTAATTATACTAAATAAAATCAAAAAATCAATACGCAAAAATGCCCAGTTTAACCTGAGCATTTTCACTTTTCGAAAGGTAGATTTTCGAATTATTTTTTATCAATAACTTCGCCTTCAACTGGCTCGTCATTATCTTTTTTATGAGAAGTTTTAGCTTTCTCACCAGCTTCGCCCGCATTATCTGCGCTTTGAGCTTGATACAATTTTGCACCAATTGGCATAATTGCATCTTGAAGATCCTTAGCAGCTTTTTCGAGTTCATCTTTGCTTTCAGCATTTTGATGCTTTTTAGCCTCTTCAACAGCTTTTGAAATTGCTTCTTCATCTTCTTTCGAAATCTTATCTTTAAATTCGCTTGGCATTTTTTCTGCTTGATAAATAGCATTCTCTAGCTGATTTTTAGCATCGATCAATTCGCGTTTCTTTTTATCTTCATCAGCATGAAGTTCAGCTTCTTTTTGAGCCTTTTCAATATCTTCTTTGCTCATATTTCCTGAGTTTTGAATTGTGATATTATTCTCTTTACCAGTTCCTTTATCTTTAGCAGTAACTGTCAAAATTCCGTTCGCATCGATATTGAAAGTAACTTCAATTTGTGGAACTCCTCGTGGTGCTGGTGCAATTCCTGAAAGCACAAACATTCCAAGAGATTTGTTGTCGGCAGCCATTTCGCGCTCACCTTGAAGCACATGAATTTCTACTTGTGGCTGATTATCAGCATAGGTTGAGAAAACTTGTGATTTTGAAGTTGGCACAGTCGTGTTTCGATCAATCATCGGAGTTCGAACACCACCAGCAGTTTCGATTCCAAGTGTCAAAGGTGTAACATCGAGAAGAAGCACATCTTTAACGTCTCCAGCCAAAACACCACCTTGAATTGCAGCACCCACAGCCACAACTTCATCTGGGTTAACACCTTGAGTTGGTTTTTTACCAAAGATTTTTTCAACTTTTTCAACCACAGCTGGCATTCGTGTCATACCACCAACCATCACAACCTCGGCGATATCGCTAGCTTTTAAGTTAGCATCACTCAAAGCTTTTTCAACAGGATCAGCTAATCGATCAATCAAATCAGCAACTAATTCTTCAAGTTTTGCTCGAGTTAGAGTGTATTCAAAGTGTTTTGGACCATCTTCATCGGCTGTCAAGAATGGCAAGTTTACTTCATAAGATGTTGTTGAAGAAAGCTCTTTTTTGGCTTTTTCAGCTTCATCCTTCAAGCGTTGCATCGCTGCAGAATCATTCTTAAGATCAATTCCCTCTTCTTTTTTGAATTCATCCAAGAAATGGTTCACAATGCGGTTGTCGAAGTCTTCACCGCCAAGGTGTGTATCACCGTTTGTTGAAAGAACTTCAAACACACCATCGGCAATATCAAGAATTGAAACATCGAATGTTCCACCACCAAGGTCGAAAACAGCAATTTTTTCATCTTTTTTACCATCCAAGCCATAAGCAAGTGCGGCTGCAGTTGGTTCGTTAATAATTCGTTTTACTTCAAGACCTGCAATTTTACCAGCATCTTTAGTTGCTTGGCGTTGACTATCATCAAAGTAAGCTGGAACGGTAATCACAGCTTCAGTAACTTTTTCACCCAAGAAAGCTTCAGCATCTGCTTTAATTTTCGAAAGAATCATCGCTGAAACTTCTTCTGGTGTATATTCTTTATCACCCATTTTTACAGCCACGCCACTACCTTTTTTCACAATCTCGTAAGGCATAATTCCAAGATCTTTTTGAATCTCATCATCAGAATATTTTCGGCCAATCAAACGCTTTACGCCATAAATTGTATTTTTTGGATTTGTCACGCGTTGGCGTTGCGCTACCTGCCCAACCAAGCGATCGCCTTTTTTATTAATGGCCACAACTGATGGCGTAGTTCGATTTCCTTCTGCATTTGTAATAACCTCAGGTTTTCCTGCAACCATATAAGCAAAAGCACTGTTAGTTGTACCAAGGTCAATTCCAATAATTTTTCCCATTTTCTCCTTCTTTCTTTATTAAATTTATCCGTTCGATAGCTTTCCTAGTCAATTTCGAATTTCTCAGCCTATTCGGATTTTTCAGAAAGCTTCTCGAAAGTTATTAACTATTCTATAAAGCGCGCCTCGCAATTCGTTTCACGCTTATATTTTGATTATACGCTTTTAGCACTCACAAGTCAAGAGTGCTAATGTTGTATTATTTACAATAACTATTTTTATCTCCCAGCTTTTATGGTATCATGTTCTATATAAATAGGAGGGTTATATAGTGAATAAAGTTGCTTTAAAAAAATTTTTCGAACAAAATAAAGAAGATTATTATTCTCGTAGAAATTCTGGAGATATAAAAAAATACGATGAAGAATATAAATGGGAAATTTTGCCAAAATTAAACAGTGAACTTTCGAAAATAGAAATATGTAGCGAAAATTCCGAAAAAATAGCTAAGCTTCTTTCGAAAAACCTCAACAATTTTTCGCATTGGATTGATATGGATGATCTGCAAGATCTTTCAAAGCGTAAAAAAAATTTTTATCAAATTTTTGGATATATAAAAAATTCAAATCCAGAAACCGTAAATCAGACAATTGATAGTATTGATATGATTCTAGGCTCTACTATTTTTAATAAAAAAATTGCACCTTCAACTTTTGGATATCTTTTTACTGCTTTTGACTGCAAAAACTTTTCTCTTTACAGGGATGAAATTGCTAAAGAAATTTCAAAAATATGCTTAATTGAATTTCCAAAAAATAAGGGCGAAAAATACAAATTAGTAAATGACGCTTCAAATTTTATAGGAAATTTAGTTAATGAAGATGGGGTTTTTGTTGACAAAAATGTAAATTTGCTGGGGCAAGATTTTATCTGGACAGAAATAATGTACAATAAAAATCACACTAATTAAGGGTATATTTTTACTTTGATTGAACTTCAATACCCAATTCTCAATCTCTGGCATATCTACCAAGTTTTCTTGTACTGTGCTTAAGCCATGCACTTTTTAGCACTTGCAAGCTAAGAATGATATATTGCATTATTTACAATACTATTTATTTTACTTGATTTATAGTATAATATATCTAGTAAATATTATACAAAGGAAGGATCTATGTCAAAGCTTAGTATTGATCAAAAAACAGTATTAGAATTACTATCAGACCGAAAAAATAGCTTCTTAATACCCGATTATCAACGGCCTTATGCCTGGGGAGAGGAACAATGCCAAACATTATAGGATGATATTTTTCAATTTGCTTTCCCTGATAATGATAAAGATAAATTTGATGAAGAAAATGCCGAATATTTTTTAGGATCAATCGTAACATTTAAAAATAAAGATGGAAAACTTGAAGTTATTGATGGTCAGCAACGTCTAACTACTTTATTGCTATTTCTAAGAGCATTCTACGATAAATTTGGCATGATGACCGACAGCGATACATTAAAAACTCGTACAATTATAGAGAAATGTATCTGGAAAACTGACAAATATGACACTATTGATAAAAATTTATTAAAAATCGAATCAGAAGTAGCTATGGATGATGCGAAAGAAGAATTTATTTCAATCTTAAAAACTGGTGAAATCCTGGACTCGCAAAAAAGTAACTATGCTATTAACTATAGATTCTTTAAACAGAAAATTTCAGAGCTAAAGGAAAAAACTGATGGAATTTTAGCCGATTTTGCAATTAGAACAGTTCGAAATTGTATCCTCTTACCTATCGAAGCGGAGAACGAAGAGTCTGCCCTCCGAATTTTCTCAACTCTAAATAACCGCGGTTTGCCATTATCTGACGCTGATATTTTTAAATACCATTTCTATGTTTTCTACAGTAATCGTGGGGAGAAAAATTCTTTTATGAAAACATGGCAAGGTCTAGAATATGAGGCGAATAGAATTTTCGATCAACAAAGCTCACCACTAGATGAATTATTCACACTTTACATGTATTATCTACGCGCAAGAATTGGTACGCCAGGAACAACCACTCAATCACTCCGAGATTTTTATGAAACTAATGGAAACATTAAGAGCGGAACAAAAGACTATTCAATTTTTAATAATCCACAAACACTTATTGATCTACAATCACTAATCAATTTTTGGAAAAAAATCAAGACCCAAGATAAAGATTACTTCGCAGAGAGTACACTTAAAAAGCTTTTCGTTCTGGAATATTCACCAAATAAAATGTGGAGCTATATCCTATCAGTATATTTCTTAGTCAATAAAGATGAAAATGAAAATTTAGATACCGATAAACTAGATAAATTTCTAACAAAAATAACTCTGTTTATTATGACATATACTGTAATTAATCCTGGAGTAAATCAACTTCGTGGACCAATCTTTAGAGAAATGAAAAATATAATTGATAATAAAGAAATGAACTTTAGAGATAATAAAATCACCGAGTCATCTATTGAAATCTTTAATAATTTCGATTTCTGGAATGGTAGACCAATAACTAAATCATTTTTGGCTTGGTGGGCGTTCGAAAACCCAAATCAAAAGCTTCTATCTCTAGATAATACTCTACAGATTGAACATATTTTTTCAAAAAAGCGCTCAGAAATAGAGGGCATAAAAGATGATAAGCTTATTGAACTACTTGGGAATAAAATTTTACTTGAAAAATCAATCAATATTGCAGCTTCAGATTATCATTTCCAAGATAAAAAATCATTTTATCTAGGAGAAAAACGGCGTGACGATTCAAATAAACCTAGTGAAATTTCCGAAATTCAAGATATTATAGAACTACCTGATTTTAGAGAAGAGCAAATAATTGAAAGAAATAATAATATCTTAAATAAATTCTTCACTTCCCTCAAGGAAGAAAATATCTTAGATTAATTAAATAAAATCTAAAAATCACACCAATTAAGGGTGTGATTTTTATTAACCAATCTTCGAGAAACCACAATCTTTAATATCCAAGTTTTCTCGCATTATGTTTAAACTATACGATTTTTTTTTGGCACTCACAAGTTAAGAATAACGTATTACATCATTCGCAGTATTTTAGTGTATTTACAGTTTCATTTATTCACAACAGCTTGTAGATATTAATTTTATGTAAAAAATATTTAATAAAGATTATTTTTATCAGTAGGTATTGACTTTTTATTAAAATAGTGATATAATAACAATAATCTACTTAGCCGATAGTAATAAATTCGCATATAGTAGATCGAACATTTTAAATCAGATTAGTTTAATTTAAGATTGCTAGTCAGAAACCAGTCCACGCAACAAAGTGGCTTGATTTCTGGCTAGCAAGCCGGAATCCTGCTGAATCGGAATAAGGTGCAATGACACCCCGACAGCACATGGATAAGAATAATGGCAAAGATTTTTTCACTTGACGCCGAAGCAAATGGCTTGTGGGGTCAAGCATTCGCAATCGCAGCAGTCGTGGCCGATGAAAACGGTCAAGAAATTGACCAATTCACAGGCCGTTGCCCGATCCAAGGAAAAATAAACCATTGGGTGGCGGAGAATGTCCTTCCACAAATGGAAGACATTCCAGTTACTCATGATTCCTATGAAGACCTTTTGCAGGCTTTCATAGAGTTCTGGTTGTCTCATAAGGATGGTGCTGCTGCACTGGTCCACATGGGGCAGATTGTGGAAGCTAAGCTCTTCCTCGATGCCCACGACCTTGAGTTATTGGGAGATTGGGACGCACCTTATCTCTGGTATGACCTCTGCGTATTGCCAGAGATAGGTGAATCAGTTGACAGCTATATTGAGCGTCACGAAATTCCCCTTCCAAAATTGGAAGGAGGAACTCACAATCCTCTCTACGACTCATACGCCGCATTATATGCATATCTGCATATAATGAATAAAAACTAATCTGAGTTTCCCCGAGTTTTATCTCGGGGTTTTTTCTTTAAATTAGAACTTCAAATACTCCCAATTCTCAATCTCTGGCGCATCTACTGAATTTTCTCGTGCAAAACGTAAAGCATCATCTTGGCGTTTTCGATATTCTCTTGCAAGTTTTTCAAAAGCTTCGTCATCTTTATCAACCGAATTTAAGGCTCTAATTACAATATCGTATCGCGATACTCTATTTCTCGCAAGCATATCAAACGGCGTAGTTGTTGAACCTTTTTCTTCATATCCGTTAATCTGAATGCGGGCTGGATTTTCATAATCAAATAAAATCGATTTAAGAGTTTTAGCGTATCCATGAAAAGCAAATATAACTGGCTTGTTTTTGGTAAAAATCTTCACAAAATCGCTTTTCGAAAGTGTATTTTCAAAAGTTCCAATTCCCTTTCCGCAAAGTGTTTGAGCATAAACCAAGCGAATTTTAACTTGCGGCACATCATGAAGCAGAACTTGAAGCGCTGCAACCGTTTCTTTAAAAACATAATCACCACTTGCCGCCAAAATTAAATCTGGCTCATCATCTTCTAAAATTAAATTCCAATCTGTAATTTCCTGATTCTTCCAAGAATCAAAAACAAATATTCCGCTATTTTCAAGCTGTTTTTGCGCACTTTCGAGAGAAAAATATCTTGGTTCTGGAGTTTTCCCTGCAACCAAAACGTTAATATTATTTCGGGATTTTAGTATTTTCGAAATCGCTACAACCGCAGAATTATCATCTGCCGGCAAAAAAATCTGCCCAATTCCGTTTTCGCGGCGTAAAACTTCATCAATAAAACTCGGATTTTGGTGCGAAAATCCATTATGGTCTTGCCGCCAACCAGTTGAAGTTAAAATATAGTTTAAACTTGCTAGATCACCTCGCCATTTTACTTCTTTAGATTGAGCTAAGAACTTCGCGTATTGATCCATCATTGAAGAAATAATCGGTGCAAAGGCTTCATAAGAAGTTAAAACTCCGTGTCGCCCCGTTAAAATATAGCCCTGCAAAAGCCCCTGCAAGGAATGCTCACTCAAAATTTCCGTCACACGGCCATTTTTCGCCAAGTCCTTTTCCCAAGGTTTGATTTCTCGCTGCCAAGAACGTGAAGTTGCTTTAAAAATAGCATCTAATTTATTCGAATAAGTTTCATCAGGGCTAAAGAATCGGAAATTCTCTGGATTTTTTTCGAAAATTTCTTTCAAAAAATCGCCAACTGCATTCATTGCGAGTGATTTTTCACCCATTCTTTCATGAATTTCTGGCAATTTTAACTCTGCAAAATTTAAATTTGCATAAACAAAACGATTTTGCCCAATTCTGCTTGATTTTTCTGGCAAAAAATCATCAAGCCAAGGTTTAAATTCACCTTTTTCAAAATCAAAAAGCTCTTCGAATTTATAAGATTTCAACCATTTTTCAAGTTTTTTAAGCTCTTTTTCATCGCTCTTGGCTTTTAAAAGTGGAACTTGATGAGCGAGCGAGTTTCCTTCAATTTTTTCACCATTATTTTCAGCAACACCAGAGCTTCCCTTTTTGCTTCTCATAATGATCATTGGTAGCCGCACAAAACCATTATTCCGACCAAATTTTATTCGTGAAATATCTCGAAAAGCATCTGAAAAGATCTTCGAAAGTTCTAAATCAAAATCTTCCGCAGAATATTCATCAACGATTTTTGGCTCCCAACCAGCTCCATGAAAAAATTGAATCAACTCAAAATCACTCATCGAGCCAAAGATTGTCGGACCAGAAATTTTATAACCGTTCAAATGTAAAATGGGTAAAACTACTCCATTTTCAACTGGATTTATTATTTTATTTAAATGCCAAGCTGAGGCAATTGGGCCAGTTTCAGCCTCGCCATCACCAATTAAAGTGGTCATTACAAGATTCGGGTTATCCAAAACCGCTCCGAAAGCAGTCGAAAGTGAATAACCAAGTTCACCGCCTTCAAGAATTACACCTGGGGTGAAAGGGCTTGCGTGCGACGGAAAACCGCCCGGCCAAGAAAAGTTTTTCGAAATATAAGCAATACCTTGTGAATTTCGAACTGCATTTTTATCGATTTTTGAAAGAGTTTCTTCAAGAAAAAGATTTGCTTGAAGCGCCGGAAAAGCATGGCCAGGCCCAAGCATAAATGCTGTCTTCAAGCCGCTTTTAGCAAAATCAAGCTGTTTTTGAATATTTAAAAGATGAGCGTAAACATGATTTACGCCAGGGCAACTTCCCCAGTGGCCAAGAAGGCGTGGTTTGATATCATCAAATTTCAGCTCTCGCTCTAATAAAAAATTATCTTGTAAGAAAATTTGCGAAACAGTCAAATAATTCGCCGCACGAATAAACTTTTTAATATTTTCAAGATTTTGCCCACCATTCATATATTATATTTTATCATATTTATGCTCAATTTTAAAGTTTTTAAAATTAAAAACCGCCTAATATTAGACGGCTTAGTTATGAGAGGAGGTTTCCTCTAACAATGTATCACACAAAGTACAGACTCTAATTTCTATTTATTATTAGGCTAACCCGCGAGTCCCAACCTTCTAGAATAAGGCGAAACGAGTTAACGTATATAATAATATCATATTACCAAGAATATGTCAACAAATAAAACTACTTTCGTCCAACTTTTACCATTGCTGCTCGCAAAATCTCGCCCTTTAAAGTGTATCCAGCTCGAAGTTCTTCAGCAACAACTTCTTCTTCTCCTTCAGATTCTTCATCAAATTGAATCGCTTCATGAAGTTCCGGATTAAAAGTAACACCTTTCGAAGAATCAATTTTTACAACTCCCATTTTCGAAAGGTTTTTTTCAAGATTTTTGCTCATTTTAACCACATTTTGTGCCCAATCATTTTCTGCCAATTCTGCTGGTAAATGTGAAATTGCGCGCTCAATATCGTCAATCATCGGAATCAATGCTAAAATTGCCTTTTTCTCGCCCAAATTTTGCGCATTCGAAATTCGGCTTTCAACATTTTTGCGATAATTTTCAAAATCAGCACGCGTGCGCTGCAAATCATTTTTTAGTTCTGAGTTCTCTGCTTGAAGCTTTTCGCACTTTGAATCTTTTTTAAAAAATCCTGACTGTTTATTGTCTTTTATATTTTCTTGATTTTTTGCTACATTATTTTCTTCCATTTTTTCCTCCTTAATTTATAAAATCTCTTCCAAAAATTCACCTGTCTTTTGAACCAATCGCACCACTTTTCCGTAATTTTGGCGCGTCGGACCAAGCACACCAATATAATAATTTTCTGAAAATGGGCTTTCGAATTTTGAAATAATTAAACTTGCACCCGAACTTTTGCCAATTGGATTCTCACTACCAATATAAACATTGAGTGGTTCATTTGGAGTAACTTCACGAAGCCATGGTTCAAGATTATCAAGAAGCTGTGCAACAGATTGAACCGCTTCACCACTTTCAAATTCAGGCTGAGAAAAAAGATTATAAATTCCATTAATGTAAAGTTGATCACCAATTGTAGCAAGACCAAGATTACCAGTAAGTTCAACTAAAGAATCTACCGCTGAACGAATTGCATGGTCGGCGCGGTCATTCTGAGCTGAAACTCGTGAAGAAATCGCACGAAAGCCACGCAAGCTATCTTTCGAATTATTAGCATTTAGCAAAATTTGTTCATCTTCGCCCTCGCTTTGAGCAGTTAAACGGTTTACATAGAAACGATAACCTTTATCGGTTGGAATTCGCCCGGCAGAAGTGTGTGGTTGCGTAATTAAACCAAGATCTTCAAGTTTTGCCATTTCAGAACGAATTGTCGCACTTGAAACATTAAAAAGCTTCGCCAAAGTAACACTACCAACCGGGCTGGCAACTTCGGCATATTGCTCAATAATTGCTACCAAAATTTGCGTTTGTCGTGGTGTAATATTCATATTTTAAGTTTAGCATAAATTAGCACTTAGGTCAATAGAGTGCTAATTCTATATTTTTAGTATCATATTTTCGGAAAAGTTTTAAAAAATATTTGACTTTTTATTTTTACATACATTTATAGAATTTAATATGCTTAAAAACAGATAAAGTAATATTCTACAGACCATAACTCTTCTATGCCCGCGAAATGCGGGTTTTTCTTTTAGCTTATTTCTTTAATTCTAAAAATTTAGCTTTAATATCTTCCAAAAGTTTTCTCGCTCGCACACGCACTTCGATGTCTTTATAATTAAATTCAACATCTTGGTGCATAATTTGGTTAATAATTCGCGCCGTATTTCGAAAGTCATCATTCAAAATAAAGTGAAAATACGGCACTTCAAGTGCTTGCTCTAATGAAGAAATCGCTTCTGGCAAACGTTTTTCAAAATCTTTTTTAAATTCTTCTGCGCTTGAATATCGGTTTGCAAAACGTGCCCGCCAAGTTTCGAAATCTGGCGGTAAAATAAAAACTGCTACCACTCGCTCGCTCATTTTTTTATATTCTGCAATTCCTTGAATATCAATATCCGTTATAGAAATCTGCCCGTTTTGGTTCGCTTTTTCGATCTCTGCAACACTTGTACCATAAATCCTGCCGTGAACAAATTTTGCTTCAATAAATTCACGATTTCTAAGCATTTCTTCAGCCTTTTCAATCGAAATAAAATTGTAATCAACGCCATTTTGTTCAATTTTACCATTATTTTCACGAGGCTGGCGCGTTGTGTGACTAACAATATCACGATATTCTTCATTTTTTAAAAGATATTTTTTGGTTGTATCTTTTCCTGCGCCAGAAATTCCCGCAAGTAGTAAAATGCGAGAATTTTCAACTAAAGTGATAGCTTCAGGTGGTGTTTGATAGTTTTTTACAAGAAATTCAAGGTTATTCATATTAAAATTATACTATATTTTCTGGATTTCGTCAAAAATTTCTTGTTCAGAAATTTCATTCGAATTTAGATTTTCTATAATCTTCAAGTAATTTTTCAATTTTAGAAATTAATTCCATATTAAATTCATTCTCTTTAAGCTTTAAAATATCTTTCCGTGAAATCCCCAAGCTTTCAAAATATTTCTTTGAAAACCCATAAAAATGCCATCCATTATATCTACTCCATAACCAATCTTCGTCTACTTTACCATTTAAGGCGTCTTTTATTTTTAGTAAGTTATCTTCAGAAAGATTATCTAATGAATATTTTTCTTCGTATTTCCAACCCAAAAAATCCGCAGTATAAGCATTCCGAATTATTTTTTTCGAGAATCCATTATTAAAATCCGTCGAATCTGCTACAAAATTATGAGAAAAACCCTCACAAATCCCCTCGTATAGAGCATCTTGAAATAAAATCTTGTCAACACCAATGTTTAAACGGATATAGCCAAAATCGATATACCACCAAAAACCATATTCACCAGAATCACGCCAGCTCGCAAAAACAACATCATAATCAAAATTAGATAAATCAAACTCCCGAATAATTTTTGCGTGTGCTTTTCGATAAGCTTTTCGAATTTGTTTAGTTCTCTCTGAATCATTTTTTAGACTACCAAGAATTATTCTTCGCATAAAATCTCCTTTTTCGCAAAATCTTCAAATTCTTCATTTGTAATTTTAAGCGCATCGCTTGGTCTAATTCTGTATTTTTCACAATATTTTGAAATTAAAAATTCTCCGACTCTATAGACAAAATTCGTAGGCAAACTCGAATCATCCCCAAAGTGATTAAAATACCAATTATAGCAATTTATCTTCTCCTTATTTTTTGCGATTTCAATAATTCTCTTCAATCCCCATTTTAGTTTGTCTTCATCAGGCTTATCGTAATAATCGGTCAAAAATTTTAATTCATACCCTAATTCATTAGCTGCTTGTTTTTCAAAATTCAGAGCTAAACCTTCGAGAATAGTATCACCCCAAATATTGTTAGGTGTTGGTAAAGTTTGGCATCTAAATTCATGGTTGAGCTCATGAAAAATTAATTTTAAAAATATATTTTTTGAATATCTAGTGTCAAGAAACTCAAATATTAAAGCTCCATATCCAGACATTGAAAGACCTGAAACTTTTTCAATTTTTAATATTTCAGAAATATCTTCTTTTTCCATCCTAGATATGTCTGAAAAATAAATATCAATTTCTTTTTTCGAAAAATTATAATACTTCGAAAAATATTCTTTGGATTCAATAAAATCTGACTTTATTTTTTCTTGTGTTTCTTCTGAAAAGCTTTTATTAAAAATTAAATTAAACATAATTCCTCCTATAAAAATAAGGGCTCATCACCCTTATAAATTACAACTTAGCGTTCGTATGAACATTCACAACATCATCAACATCATCAAGTGCGTCCATCAATTTTTCAACTTTCGCACGAGTTTCGTCGTCAGTGATTTCAACTTCCATATTTGGCACGTATTGAAGTTCGGCTTCTTTTACAGTTAAACCTTTTTCAATTAGTTCTTTTCGAACTTTCATTAAATCCTTTTGGTCGGTATAAACCACGATTTCGCCATCTTCTTCAACCGCATCTTCTACACCAGCATCAAGAATTTCAAGCAGTGCGTCTTCACCCGTTGCTTCAACCAAAATTACACCTTTGCGAGTAAATTGAAACATCACACTCCCCGCGTCAGCAATTCTGCCACCATTTTTTACTAGAGCAGTTTTAACTTCAGGGAAAGTTCGATTGCGATTATCTGTTGCGGTTTCAATAATCAAACCAATTCCATTTGGACCATAACCTTCGTAAGTAATTTCCTCAAGTATTGCCGAGTTTTTATCTGCCGCGCGAGCAATTGCGCGCTCAATATTCGCGTTTGGCATATTCATCGCACGAGCTTTTTCAATAGCCAGTGCTAAACTTGGGTTCATATCTGGATTAGTACCACCACGAGCTGCAATTGCAATTTGATTTCCAATTCGTGTAAAAATTGCACCCCGTTTTGCATCATTTACACCTTTCTGTCGTTTAATTTTTGACCATTTATTATGACCAGCCATAATTCTCCTTAATTTTTATCTGTAAATCTATATTAATTTTACCATTTTTTGCTTGAAAATTCAAATTTCAAAAAATAAAAAAGCCCATTTTAACTTTTGGGCGTTTAGTTTTATTTAATTTTATGGGCTGCCACACGAATAATCTCGCTCCAGCTTAAAAATGGTTGTGGAATTTCAGCTAAATCGTGTGCCGTCATTTCATTTCGAATCGCCAAAGAAATTTGCGAAATCAAGTTTGTTGCATCTGGCGATACAATACTTCCGCCAATAACCTTCCCCTTCCTATCACAAATAATTTTAGCAAATCCACTACTGAAATTCTCAACATTACTTTTTGCAATTAAATTAAGTGGCGCAATTGCAGCTTTATATTTTAAATCCCTCTTCAAACAATCGTCTTCAGTTAAACCAACCGTGGCGATTTCTGGCCAAGTTGAAATTGTACGAGGCGAAAGCGGAAATTTAACCTCAATTTTTGAGCGTGAATGTAAAATATTGTGCGCAACCGTTCGGCTTTCAAGTAGGATCTCTGCCGTTTGAGCTTGTGGATTGACCACGCCACCAACCGCAAAAATATGCTTCATAGAAGTTTGTGAAAATTCATTTACAGCAATTCCATCTTTCGAAAAATCAATATGCGCATTTTCTAAGCCAATATCCGTATTTGGTATTCTTTCACCTACAACCAGAATTTCATCAACTCGCACAAATTTCTCGGTTCCGCCTCGTTGAAAGATCACTCGCTTCATCAAGCCATCTTTTTGCACTGCTACCACTCGAGTTTGCGGTAAAACATAAACATGACTTTCTTCAACTAGAATATTTTCAATAGTAATTCCAACTTCTTCGTCTTCTTTTGGCAAAAGTCGCGCTGAAACTTCACTGATGTAAACTTTCGTACCAAAAATAGCCAAAATTTGAGCAATTTCAACCGCCTCAGCTCCACCACCAACAATAAAAATGCTTTTAGGTGGGCGAGCAATATCGAAAATTGTTTTCGGCGTATAGTATCGCACATTTTCAATATTTTTAATATCTGGAATTGAGATTTTCGAACCAGTTGCAATCAAGAAATTCTTTGCTGAATAATGCTTTTGATTAATCGAAATCTCATTCGGAGTTAAAAATCTGGCTTCACCGCGAAAAGTTTTAATCCCCATACTTTCGAAAAATTTTTGATTATCATGAGCACCGGTTCGTTCAATCACATTTTTTTTCCAAGCAGAAATTATCGGAAAATTATAAGTTAAATTTGCCGAGCGTAAACCCATTTTTTCAGCCTTTTTTGCCTCAAAAAAAGCTTTTTTAACCTTCGAAATTGCCGCTCGCGGGATATCACTATAATTTGGCGATTCACCACCAAAAAGATCATTTTCAACAATCGCAACATTTAACCCAGCCTTTGCTGCAATATTTGCTGCCGCCGAACCACCCGCTCCACTTCCAAGAACAATTAAATCAAAATCAAATTTTCTTTTAGCCATTTTTTACTCCTTAAATTATGCTCTTGAAATTTTTATAAATATACGCTGCTTCTGGATGGATTTTCTGTAAAATCGCTCCGGTTTGTCTTCGAATATCACCACTTGTAATTTCTGGTTTGTTTCTTTGCCAATCTGCAAATTCGAGAAGAGTTTTTCGAACAAATTCATTACTTTGCCCTTCTGGAGATCTAACAATTAAGAAAGTTTCACTCAAGGATTTTTGTAATTTTTTATAATCAAATTTCTCAACTTCTCCATCAGATTTTACAACCATTCTCATAGCGAAACCCCTAAAAATTCTGGCGTAAAAATTACAACACCAGTTATAAATGCTAAAATTATCATTCCCAAACCTGCTGAAAATTGCATAAAACGCTTATTCTTATTTCGCCAAGCTTGAATTTCTGAAATTGGATGTCCACCAGAAATCATACAAGCAATACTAAAAATTGGTAAATTAGAAATTAAAACATAAATTACTAAAATAGCAAATTGAAGGGCCGGTGAAACACGTGAGGCTAAAATTGCCGAAATCGCCAAAGATGCAAAATAAAACAAGATTTCACTCAAAACACTCACAATTCCTAGCGAAAATGCTTCAGCCGAATGAACAGTTTTACTTGCTCGCTCGTTAAGAAACTTCGCCATTGAACGAGGAATCCAAAGTTCCGTACTATTTTGTATGTTTTTGCCTCTTCGATAATAAAAAATCCAAGTTGAGATCCCAGCAGCAACTAAAATACCAGCCAAAACCGCCCAAGCTACTTTCGAAAATGCAATATTATAAAATATTCCAGCAAAATATGCAAAAGTTGAAAAAATAAGAATAGTCGCAAAAACTGACCCAAAAACTAAAGACATAGATAACTTTGTTAATTGTAAATGCGACTTTTTCTTGCTTAAAGTGTGCCCACTCAAAAGTGTTAGAACGCTAATACTCAAATGAAAACTAGCATGCACCATTGCTGCTAAAATTACCACTATTAAAATCATCCAAATTTCCATAAGCTTAATTTAAATTATATTATAAGCACAAGCGAAAATCAAGAAAAATGTTTAAGTTTTTTCGAAAAAAGTCTTGACTTTTATATTTTTATATGTTATTATAAATAACGTAATATTATTAAAAACAAAAAAGGAAAATAAATGGCACAACACGAACGAATGTCCTCATGGGATAGGCACCGAACTAAAAAAGAACTTCGAAACTTCATTGATGCAAGAATTTCACGATTCAATGAATTTGACGAGTTCGAAGATTTAATCTAAGAATATAAAGCTCGCAAAATTAGCGAGCTTTTCTCTTGAAAAAAAATTTTCAATGTGCTAAAATATAAACATTATGGTAGCGTAGCTCAGTTGGTTAGAGCGTAGGACTCATAAGCCTAAGGTCACAGGTTCA
>CAUROE010000004.1:0-17494 GCA_963526465.1 uncultured Saccharimonas sp. (SeqCode) | reverse complement strand
ATTTTGTATTTTACCATAAAATAATTCTTATGTCAATAGTTTTTTGAAAAAATCTAAAAATATCCTGACACAATCTTGTTTACTTGAGTTCGAATATCTAATGGAGAATATCCATTTATAGTAAAATAATAAAGATTTCCATCGAGCATTTCAACCTCGATTCGGCAAGATTTCTTCTGCCAATTTTTTGGGCGGCCAAAAGCTAACATTCCTAAAAATAGAATTCGAAAAATTCCCGGCTGATAAACTTCATCAGTGGTATCAATAAAATTAATCTCTTGAATTTCATTTGGTTTTAAACAGATCTCAAGCGGGCGAGATAGAACAAAATCTTCATAAAACTCTACCCCGCTAGCTGAAAAAATCAAACTACCAGCAATATTTTTATCACCGTTAAAATTAGCTTGAAATTCAAACTTTTCTTCCACTTACAACCTTTCACGGATCAATTTTTGTGCCAAAGCTGGATTTGCTTTGCCTTGCGATTTTTTCATAATCTGACCAACCAAAAAACCAATTGCTTTATCGTTGCCACTTCGAATATCCTCAATCGCTTTCTTTGAAGCTGCATCACTCATTACTTCATCAACAATTTTTGCAATAGCACCCTCATCTGAAACTTGAAGTAAATTCATTTTTTCGGCAATCTTTTCTGGCATAAACTCTAGATTTTCATCTTCAAGCATTGCCAAGAAAATTTGATGACCACCATTTGAGCTAACTTTTTTCTCATGAACCAAATGAGCGAGAAGAGTTAATCTACGAGGACCGAGATAGCCTTTGTAGATTTTTTCTAGATCAAGCTCTTCGCTTGGAGTTGATGCAAACCAGTTGAAAATTCGCTTCATGTTTTCTTTATGCTCTTCAAGAGTGTAATTATCAATTCCAACTTCACTCATTAATTCTTCTTGAGAAACTGGCCAAGGACCATCACCCCAAGTTGCAAGGAGCAGTTCAGTAATTCGATAATCACTCAAAGCGTACTCAACTACAGAGCTATCAAGCCCAAAAACACTAAATTTTTTACGGAAATAATCTGGCATAATTGGAAATTGCGCCTGCATTTTAGAAATTTCTTCATCACTCAAAACAATCGGTGGAATATCTGGATCGGGCATATATCGGTAATCTTGAGCCTCTTCTTTACTTCGTTGCGAAACTGTTTTCTGCTCATCATCAAGCCAACCGCGAGTTTCCTGCTTAATTTTCTCACCTTTTTCAAGCAATCTCACTTGGCGCTCGAATTCATATTGAGCCGCTCGTTCAACACTTCGAAAGCTATTTAAATTCTTAATTTCAGTTCGCGTTCCAAGCTTTTTATCACCGAATTTTCGCGCTGAAATATTTACATCAAAACGCATATTACCTTGATATAAATCACCATTTGTAACATCTGCAAAAACCATTCGCTTATGGAGTTCTTCAGCATAGGCACGCGCCTCTTCGGCAGAATGAATATCCGGCATTGACACAATTTCAATTAAAGGAGTTCCGGCGCGATTTAAATCAACTAAAGAATGATCACCAAAATGAGTGAGTTTTCCAGCATCTTCTTCAAGATGAGCATGCTCAATTCGAACTTTTACTTCACCGCCGCTAGGAAGTGGCGCAATAATCTCACCTTCACCAATAATCGGCTGATAGAGCTGCGATGTTTGATAACCCTTTGGTAAATCTGGGTAAAAATAATGTTTGCGGTCAAATCGGCTCATATTAGCAATTTTTGCGTTTAGTGCCTTTCCAGCTCGCACAGCTAGGCGGACCGCCTCTTTATTTAAAACTGGCAACATTCCTGGCAAGCCAAAATCAATTGGCGAAGTTGCTTCATTCGGTGATTTTTCTCGTGCGTCATTATCACTTCCACTAAAAAGCTTGGTTTTAGTTTTTAACTGAACATGGCACTCAATCCCAATTGTCATTTCATATTTTTTTAAAATATCTTCCATCAAATTGCTCCTAAATCTTTCAAAGCTTGTTTAAAACTATTCATTGCTCGGCGAGTTTGATCAAAATTAATTTGTGCATCATTCTCATGCGCAACCACATTTCGAAGTTTGTGAGCGTGCCAGATTGAATTCGGACTTGAAAATTTATCTTTTGAATTCTTCAGCCGCTCACCCATCGTTTGGCCGGAAATTCGAAGCTCCCGCATCGCTGTATCAACAAGTTTATCAGCATTAATTAACGCCAAGTGCCAAGTTGCAGGTTCATCTTTTTTGATTGAATTTTCTATTTTTAGCCAATCGCCCTGAAACTTTAATTTATCAAGTTGTATTTTTTCAGTTTTTGTAATTCCAATAAAGAAAAACAAAAGGCCAGCACAAATCAAAATAGAAACCGAAAGAATTACTAAATCCATTAGTTTTTCTCCAATTCATCAGCTAAGGCTAGAATTTTTGCGTCCGATTTCATCTTTCCGATAATTTGAACGCCAACAGGTAAGCCATTTTCAGTTTTACCAGCCGGAACAGAAACCGCAGGAAGCCCAGCAAGTGAAGCTGGTACACTCAAGATATCAGCTAGATACATTTTTACTGGATCATGCGCATTTTCACCAATTTTAAACGCAGGGGTTGGTGCAACAGGGCCAACCAAAAAATCAACTTCTTCAAAAAGTTTATTAAATTCATCGATCAAAAGCGTGCGAGCTTTTTGCGCCTTCAGATAATAAGCATCATAAAAGCCACTTGATAGAACATACGAACCAATCATAATTCGGCGTTTATTCTCAGCTTCAAAACCTTCATCGCGAGACTTACCAAAAATTTCACTCAAGTTTTGAGCAGATTTTGAACGTAAGCCATAGCGAACTCCATCATATCGCGCTAAGTTCGAAGAAACCTCGGCTGGGACGATAATATAATAGATAGCGAGCGAATATTTACTCATCGGTAGAGAAACCTCCACGATCTCATACCCAGCTTTTCGCATTTTATCAATATAATCTTCAGTTATTTTTCGAACTTCTGGGCCAACACCTTCATCGAGAAATTCTTTAACTACTCCAATTTTTGCCTTTTTTGGAGATTGTTCTTCTTGCCAAAAATCAGGCAAAGTCATTGCATCACGCGCGTCAAGACCAGCCATAATGCGCATCACGAGGTCACTTTCTTTAGCAGTTTTTGCAAAAACACCAACTGTATCAGTTGAAGAAGCCATCGCCACTACACCAAATCGTGAAACTGTGCCATAAGTTGGTTTTACACCATAGACACCGTTAAAACTTGCTGGCTGGCGAATTGAACCGCCAGTATCAGTTCCAAGCGCAAAAGGTACGATATCGAGTGCAGTAATTACCGCCGAACCACCAGATGAACCACCCGCAACCCGCGTTTCATCAACTGAATTTTTAGTTACGCCAAAAGCCGAGTTTTCAGTTGAACCACCGTGAGCAAAAGCGTCTAAGTTTGATTTTCCAATACAAATTGCACCAGCTTTTTCAAGTTTTTCAACCGCAGTCGCCCGAATCGGTGTTTCAAAATTTTTCAACATTTTACTTGAAGCCGTTGAAGGTGAACCAAATACCAAAAAATTATCCTTCGCCACAAAAGGAACGCCTGCAAGCTCACCAACTTCTTCACCTTTTGAAATCTTATCATCAATTTCTTGTGCTCGCGCTAAAGCTCGCTCTTCGGTCAAGCTCGTAAAAGCATTAAATTTTTCAGCATTTTTTGCCTTCAAAATAGCTTCTTTAACAAATTCAACTGCTGTCTTCTTTCCAGATAGAACTTGCTCTCTAATTTCAAAAATATTCGTCATAATTCTCCTACAAAACCTTTGGAACTTTTACCTGATTATCTTCAACATTTTCACCCGCTAACTTTAAAAGTTCATCTCGTTTTACACCATAATCATCAATTTTATCTTCTCGCCAAATATTTTGATTTTTCGAAACCGAATAAGTTGGTTCAACACCATCTGTGTTTAATTCGCTAAGTTGCTCGATATATTCAACAATATTTCCCAAATCAGTTTGAAGATTCGAAATTTCTTCTTCACTTAGCGAAATACTCGAAAGTTCCGCCAAGTGTTTAACTTCATCTTTTGATATTTTTTCCATACACTTAAGTATACCACTTTTCGAAAGATTTTTAAAGTAAAAACTCCCAAAAAACTGGAAGTATTTAAGTTTATTTTTTCTCAAGTTTTTCAACCCGTTGGTTCAACTCGTTTATATAATTCATTTGATTTACATTAATTTCGCCCGAAGTCTTAATATCGTTATTAATTCTTTGGTGAAGAAAAATTATTGCAACCGAAAGAGCTAAACTCCAAACAACAAACAGAATGGCTACAACTATCTTAAGGAAACTCTTGTCTTTTTTACTAATAAATTTCATAAATCTCCTATTTCGCCATCTTCTTTCGAATCTCCGCAATCTGGTCGCGTAAATCTGCCGCCTCCTCAAAAAGCAAATTCGCACTGGCAAGATTCATTTGATTTGTTAAATCTCTCACCAAATTTTCCCACTCTTCACGCGGAATTTTCCTTAAATCTAATTTTGGTTTTTTATCTTTTTGTGGAATAATCGCGCGCAGACCTTCACCAATCTCACTAGCCACACTTTTTGGTGTAATTCCGTTTTCGAAATTATATTTTTGTTGAATCTCTCGCCGCCGATTCGTTTCATCAATTGCAATCTTCATTGAGCGAGTTATTTTATCAGCATACATAATTACCTCGCCATCCTCATGCCGAGCCGCCCGCCCAATCGTTTGAATTAACGCACTTTCTGAGCGCAAAAAGCCTTCTTTATCGGCATCCATAATTGCTACCAGTGAAACTTCTGGCAAGTCTAAGCCTTCACGCAAAAGGTTAATTCCCACCAAAACATCATAAACTCCACTGCGCAAATCACGCAAAATATCACCACGCTCCAACGTGTCAATTTCGCTATGAATATATGCCGTTTTCACACCATTTTCTTCTAAAAATCCACTCAGATCTTCAGCCATCCGCTTAGTTAAAGTTGTCACCAAAACGCGCTGATTTTTCGAAATTCGCTTTCGAATTTCTTCCATCAAATCATCAACTTGACCTTCAATTTTTCGAACTTCAATTTTAGGATCAAGCAAACCTGTTGGTCGAATCACCTGCTGAGCTGGTTTAGGTGAATGTTCGAGTTCAAAATCACCAGGAGTTGCTGAAACGTAAATTGCCTGATTGATATGTTTATAGAATTCTTCGAAAGTTAGCGGCCGATTATCGAGAGCAGATGGTAAACGAAAGCCATTATCCACCAAAACTGTTTTGCGAGCACGGTCGCCATTAAACATTCCGCGAACTTGTGGTAAAGTCATATGCGATTCATCAACTAAAAGCAAAAAATCATCAGGAAAATAATCTAGTAAAGTTGCAGGTTGCTCACCAGCTGAACGCTCAGTTAAATAGCGCGTGTAATTTTCAATACCTTTAACAAAACCTGTTTCACGGAGCATTTCAAGATCATATTTAGTGCGCTGTGTTAGGCGTTGAGCTTCCAAAAACTTCTTATTCTTTTCGAAATATTCATAGCGTGCATAAAATTCCTTCTCAATTTGTGGAATCGCTCGATCAATAATTTCCTTTGGCGTAGCATAATGTGAATTTGGAAAAATATCAAAAAACTGTGGCTTTTCTAGAATTTCGCCCGTAAGTGGATTCAATATAATCAAGCGGTCAATTTCATCGCCAAAAAATTCCACTCGCACCGCCAAGTCTGAACCAGCCGTAAAAATATCAACCGTGTCACCACGAACTCGAAAAGTTCCACGTGCAAAATCCACATCATTTCGCTCATATTGAATATCTTTCAGGTGTCGCAAAAACTTCTCACGATTATATCGCATTCCAGGCTTAATATGAAGCGCCATTTGCATATAACTCGCCGGCGAACCGATGCCATAAATACAACTCACACTCGAAACAATAATCGTGTCGCTTCGAGTTAAAAGTGCCTCGGTTGCGGCATGGCGGAGTTTTTCGATTTCTTCATTAATTCGTGAGTCTTTCTCGATATATGTATCTGTACTGGCAATGTAAGCTTCAGGCTGATAATAATCAAAATAGCTCACAAAATAATGAACTTCATTTTCAGGAAAAAACTTTTTAAATTCACTGTAAAGCTGTGCAGCAAGAGTTTTATTATGCGCCAAAATTAAAGTTGGCTTTTGAACCGCCTGAATAATATTCGCCATTGTAAAAGTTTTGCCCGAACCAGTTACACCAAGCAAAGTTTGTTCACACTCACCATTTTTTAAGCCTTCAACTAATTGCGAAATTGCTTGTGGCTGATCACCTGTGGGTTGATATTTTGATTTTAACTTAAACTCGCGATATTTCATTATTTATATTTTATAATATTTTTGGATAGAATGCAAGAAAGCTAAATATCTAAGCAGTAGTAATGACCTCCTTGCGTAGTACTTCCATCTCCAGATTCTAATCTAAAAGTAACAGCTGCATGACCTTCTTTCACATCATGATAAATATAGCCTTCATCCTCGGCACATCTCGATCCCTTATGTATACGAACTTGAGTTTTACCATGATAAGTCTTAATATGGTATTCAAACTTAGCTTTTCTGTTTTTTGTATCCATATTGCCATAGGTAACGTATCTATCGATTTCAATATCATATTCATCACCATCAGGATCTCGTATATCTTGCCTGATATACGGTTTGATACTTTCAAAAGATTCTGGCATCCTTCCTTTATTCGCCGATCGATAGTTTTGTATAGCTCCAGCAATTTCACCCATGTCTCTTTTTCTTTGTTCGTTTCTCTGTGAGCGTTGTAAAACTGGCAACCCAAGAAATATCATTATAAATATTAATCCAGCAATTGCAAGAACTAACACAACTTCAATAATCGTAAAACCCCGATAAAGATTATGCTTTTCCATATCTTGATTATAGCATCCCCCACCGCAAGAAGTCAAGCTCAAAAAAACCGCCCAAATTGAGCGGTTAGTTTTATCCGTTTCCAGCGCGCTTTTCTGAAAGATGGTCGTCATCTCGTGGTGCAATGAAATCTGCATTTTTTTCATCTAGCCTTGCAATCACTTTTCGAACGAGCCGTTCTGGGTTATTATCATAAATAATATCTTTTGTCCCTGGAGCTTCAACATTTTGCAAGAGTGTTGGAACATAATCCGCTAAAGCAGTACTTCCAAGCAAAACACCACAAACCTTGCGAGATTCTAAAGCAGTTGCAAGTTCATGAAGCGAACCCATTCGACCACCAACCGTAATCACCGCATCACTCGAAAGCACTAAATGCGTATCACGCCCAACATAGCTCATTCCCGTAAAATTAATATAATCAAAAGGCTTAAACGGTAATTTATAAGTATTTACATGCTGCCGAAAACTTGAAGCGGGCGAAAAACCAATGCTTAATCCGGTTCGCCCCTTAACGCTTACTGCACCCAAAGCTGCGTGGTGCGGTAGGCCAACCGTTGCGCCAGTTGTTAGAATTTTTCCCTGCCGAACAATCTCTTGCCCGAGCCTAAAAGCTAAATCTCGTGAAGCTAAAACACTATCACCTGTTGCAGCTCCCGAAACACAAATTTGATATCTCATTTTTCTCCTTTTAAAATAATTTTTCTTCTATTTGCTTGATTGAATAATTCGAAAATTCCTGCTGATATTTTTCAAGAATTTGCTGTTTTAATTCTTTTTCGAAAAAATCTTTTGAATGCTCAGCCAAGTTCATTATTCTTTTATTTTTTTCAACATCTTTTTTGTTTGCTGAGACCAAACCATCTTCTGCAAAAAATATTGCATTGCCAAATTCAGCCCAAAATCCTTCATCATTCAGATGATTAACTAAAGCCGAAAAAGCTTCAATCATCAAAATACTATCACCAGAAAACCCCAGCCTTTTCTCAATATTATGTGATTTTCGATACAACTCCGCCATAATTTGAGCTGAAACACTCTTTAATTCTGGTTTTTTAGCTTCTATTTTCAAAACGCCAAAATTAAATTTTCTTGCATAAGCACCGCTCAATCCGAGTAATTCCGAGAGTTTATAACTTCTCATAGCCGAATCTCCTGCATTGGCATTGAATGAAGCTTTGCATTCTTATATAAAATCCCTTTTTTTGCGCCCATATATTGAATTACTGACGTTGAATTTGCACTAGCGAATAAAATACTTTCTTTAATATCAGCACCCTGAGCCCGCTGACTCACAAAACCTGAACCAAACGCATCACCAGCACCAGTCCTATCTAGCGATGGTACATCTTCATACATTCCAGCACGAATAATTTTGCCATCAGAAGCCGCCCAAACACCGTTCGCTCCATCTGTTAAAATTGCAACTTCCACAAAACTACAAGCATTTCGAACTAGCTCTTCAGCAGAAACTCCCTCAAAAATTAAACTTGCCTCCTCTTTATTTACAATTAAAATCTCAACATCTTGAAATAGAGTTCGAACTTTTTCAGGCTCTTGGAGTTCTTTCTTGCCAGGGTTCCATGCTATTTTTGCACCCTTTTTTATAGCTTCTTTAAAAATTTTTAGGAGTGCGTCAAATCTACCAGATAAGTTCGAAACATAAACCCAATCGAATTCACCATATTTTAATTCAAAATTTTCAGCGTAGATATGTTCTGAGGCACCACGATAAGTTAAAATTGTTCGTTCACCATTTGGCGCTAAAATAATAGTTGAATAATCTGTATTAAATCTTTTCGAAAATTCAACACGCGAAGTATCAATAGATTCTTCATCAAGCATTTTTAAAATTTGTTCGCCCGAAGAATCCTCTCCAACTACACCCATAAAACTTGAAATCAAACCTTGTCTCGCAAAAGTTGTTGCAGCATTAGTGGCGCCACCGCCACTCGAAATCTCAATATTTTGAATATCAATTTTCGAACCAAGCTGGAATTCAACTACATCTTGGTTTTCTGCCATTGAAATCAAACGAAATTCAGGTGAATTGCTCAAAAAAACATCCTGAGTAGCCGCTCCAATTGAAAGAATTTTTGGCAAATTCACTTTTAAATTGCCCCTTTTCGGTTAATCTCAGCTTCCATTTGCTTATAGCTTTGTTCAGGATTTTGTGAATTCATAATTGCCGAACCAACATTTATAACATCAACACCAGATTGCGCCAAATTGAAAATATTTGAAAGATTAGCTCCGCCATCCCAGCCAATCTCAACATTACTGTTAATCTTTTTAATTAAGCGAATCTTCTCGAGTTGCATCATACTTGCATGACCGCCCATTTCGCCTAAATTTCCGCTAAAAATCAAAATATGCTCAGCCGCCTGAATTGCGGGCGCAACAGTTTCCGGAACAGTTGAACGAAGCAAAGCTAAACCAGGTTTAATCATTGTTTCGTTTTTAAGCCTTTCGAAAATTGGTACTAAGTCTTCTTCAACTTCAGCATGAAAAATGACCATATTTGGATTAAGCTGAATAATTGTATCAATGTGTTCGCTTGGGCGAGCAACCATCATATGAATATCAACCTTCCATTCTTGAGGCCACCAAATTTGTGTTTCAGGCAATGTTAAATTAGGCGCAAAATTGCCATCTGTTACATCAATATGAACTCTTTCCGTAAAAGGGAAGATTGCTTCAATCTGAGCTTTATATTCATCTGGATTGGTTGCTAAAATTGCTGGTGTTATTATCGACATCTATACCTCATCAATCTGTTTATTTCTTCTTACAAATCTTGGAGCAGCTGCAAACGGAGTTTTTAGCCAAACATCAACTGTTTCTTTCCACTTAGCTTCAGCTTCATCTTTATCGAAAACGCGGGCCGGTAAACAAATTATATTACTGTCATTATCATTGCGAGTCCACTTAGCTTCTTCTGGCTCCCAAACAACAGACGCACGAATACCTTTAAAACGATTCGCCGCCATTCCCATTCCTTGAGCTCCACCACAAATCAAAATCGCTCTTGGATCATATTTTTCATTGGCTCGTATTTTCGAAACTGCTACGCGAGCGAATTCAGGAAAATCATCATTTGGGTCATACTCAAAACCACCGATATCTTCGACATCGTATCCGCCCTCTTTTAAGTATTTAAAAACTTTCTCTTTTAAGTAAAAACCTCTGTGGTCTGCACCAAGAAAAATCTTCATTTTGCTCCTTAAATATTAGCTGCAACATCTGCAACAATTTCTACTAATCTGTTAGAATATCCCCATTCGTTATCATACCAAGCAACAATTTTAACCAAATTTCCACCAACAACATTAGTTAATTCAAGATCAACAATAGAACTGTGAGAATTTCCTTTAAAATCTGTAGATACAAGCGGTTCTTCAGTCACAGTTAAAATACCTTGATAAAAAGGATCAGCCGCGGCACGCTTAAATACTTCGTTAATTTCTTCTTTCGTGGTATTTTTTTTCAAAACAGCAGTAATGTCGCTTAACGAAACTACCGCAGTCGGAACACGTACAGATAGACCATCGAATTTACCAACTAAAGAAGGAATAACTTTTGCAGTTGCAATTGCAGCACCAGTTGTTGTTGGAACAATATTCTCAGCCGCAGAACGAGCCTCTCGCAAATCTTTTGCAGGAGCATCTAAAATTCGCTGGCTTGCAGTGTAAGAATGAACTGTTGTCATCAAAGATTTTTCAATTCCAAATTCTCGTTCAAGAATTGCCATAACAGGAGCAATACAGTTTGTTGTGCAGCTCGCATTCGAAATAATATCATCTTCACGAGTGAGCTCATGCTCGTTCACACCAAGCACAATAAACTTTGCACCTTCACCTTTTGCAGGAGCCGAAATCACAACTTTTTTAGCGCCAGCATTAATATGCGCGCGAGCTTTTTCTGGTTGAACAAATAATCCGGTCGCTTCAATAACAACATCAACACCAAATTCTTCCCAAGGCAAAAGTGCTGGGTCTTTTTCCGCTAAAACACGAATTTGCTTTCCAGCAACAAAAATCGAATTATCATCATAAGAAACATCATGATGATAAGTTCCGTAAGTTGAGTCATGTTTTAAGAGATGAGCTAGAGTTTTTGTATCTGTTAAATCATTAATAGCAACAACTTCAATATCATCTCTTTCGAAAGCTAATTTAAAAGCATTGCGACCAATTCGCCCAAATCCATTAATTGCAATTTTTTTAGACATTTCGTCTCCTTTTTTATTAAATTTCCTACAACCATTTTAACATAAACGCTTTTAAAAATCCAGTTTTAAAATCGTTGACTTTCGATTAAGCTTATGCTAATATTGTTGCGTTGATATAGGAATTAACAAATAGTAAATTTCAAAAAGGATTTTCGAATGAAAATCAAAAAATTATTTTAGAAACTACGATATTCCTGAGTAAGACTTAAAATTACTCATTTTTAACATAAAGGAGAATATATGAAAAAGCCACAAAGTAAAAAAGATATTGTAATTATTTCATCAATAATGTTAGCTTTTATATGGTTAACTATATTAACTGGATTATTTATTTGGCACTACAAAGGCTCTGAAGAAAATTATTGGAATACAATGGTTGAAGTACATAGTAATAGAGATAAAATAATAAAACTTGAAGAAAAAAATAAGTAAAAATCTTTAGCAAAAAAGACATTCACCCGAACGTCTTTTTATTTTTTCTATTTCTCGTTAGATTTTCTTGCTTTAATTGCCTCTGCATTTTTAATCGGCTCTAAATCTCCTCTTTGGCGAAGTTGTGAACGGAGCTTAATCCTTGCGTGCGAAGTTTTCACCAATTCCAGCCAATCAATTTTTGGCTCAGAATTTTTTCGCGTCAAAACCTCAACAACATCACCTTTTTCAAGCGGCTTATCGAAAGCGTGAATTTTCTCATTAACCCGAAAAGCATAAGCATGTTTACCAATATCGCTATGTACCATATAAGCAAAATCAAGTGGCAATGCACCTTCTGGTAGATTATAAATATCACCCTTTGGCGAATAAACAAAAATTCTATCACCAAAAATATCAATTTGAAGCTGCTCTGGGTCAATTTCCTCACCATCTCTTAAGCGTTGTGCTACATCTTGTAGTTGAACAATCCATTGTAATTCATTCGAAAGCCCGCCATTACCTTTAACTTCACTCCGCTTTTTCGAAGTAGCTCCAGAAATGTAATCTTTACTCGATTTCTGCTCATGATAATGGAAACTCGCCGCCAAACCGCGCTCGGCAAATTCATGCATATCGCGAGTTCGAATTTGAAATTCCGCAATCAGTTTCGAAGGAGTAATTACTGTTGTATGAAGTGATTGATAGCCATTTGGCTTTGGCATTGAAATATAGTCCTTGATTCGTTCAATCATTGGTTTATAAATCGAATGCAAAACCCCCAAAACACGATAACAATCATCTTTTGAATTTACAATAATCCGCAGAGCCATCAAATCATAAACTCTGTCAATATCACCTTTTGTCTTTTTTAATTTTTTATGAAGCGAATAAACACTTTTTACGCGGCCAGAAATTTCAAAATCTAAACCAGCCTTTTTCAATTCCTGTTCAACCTCTTCTCGAACTTTTCCTAGTTTTCGTGTACTTTTACCAAGACGCTTTCGAATTTCATTTTCAAGCCGTTTATATTCTTTTGGGTTTAAATACAAAAAAGCTTGTTCTTCCATTTGCATTCGAACTCGCCCCATTCCCAAGCGATCGGCGATTCTTGCGAAAACGTCCAAAGTTTCACGAGCGATTTTTTTCTGTTTTTCGGGCGACATATATTGCAAAGTTTGAACATTATGCAATCTATCAGCCAACTTAATAATCACCACTCGCACATCTTGCCCAACAGCAATCAATAATTTCGAAAGATTATCTTTAGTTTGAGGTAGATAAGTTTCAAGATTTCCCATTCCAGCACGTGCTTTACCAACTTTAGTTACACCGTCAACCAAAAACGCAATATCGTCATCAAAATTTTCAGCAATTTCATCAAGGGGAGTTTCAGTATCTTCAACAACATCATGCAAAACACCAGCAACAACTGTGTCGATATCCATTCCCCATTCAACCAAAAAACTCGCAACTTTCAAAGGGTGCGTAATATATTCTTCACCAGATTTTCGCATCTGTCCTTTATGTTTTTCGGTTGCAAATTCAATTGCTTTTTCTAGTCTTTTTATATCTTCCGCCGAATAAAACGGTTTCGCAATTCTCAAGAGTTCTGCCTTTTCCATATATTAATTATACACTTTTTTCGAGAAAAATAAAGCTTTTCCATTTTCTAGCAGAATTTCACTAAATAAAAACTGAGTTTTTTCACTCAGTTTCCAATTTATTTATAACTATTTTTCGTTCCAGCGAACAATCGATTCTGTAATAACTTCTTTTGCTTCTTCTATGTCGCCAAATTTTTCAACTTTCGTAGTTCCAGCTTTTTTCAAATCTTTGTAGTGATTAAAGTGAAATTCAATCTGTTTAATAAGTTGCTCTGGTAAATCAGCCAAAGTTTTATAAGCATTTCCAGTATCACGGTCATCAGCAGGAACGGCAATAATTTTGTCGTCAACTTCTCCATCATCAACGAATTTCATTACACCTAAGATTCGTGCTTCTAGGAAAATTCCAGTTGTAAGTGGGTCATTTGTAATAAGTAAAACATCAAGCTCATCACCATCTTCATCCAAAGTTTGCGGAATAAAACCATAATTAGTTGGCTTCGCAAAAGCTTTTGGCTCCACGCGGTCAAGTTGCATTACAGCTAAATCACGATTCCATTCAATTTTGTGAGTTGAGCCAGTTGGAATTTCTACCACAACATTAATAATTCCATTTTTATAATCACCAGGAGTTAAAATTTTATTAAAATCTGCCATATTTTCCTTTCTTTTATTCTTTAATTTTAGCAAAAAAACTTTAAAAGTTCAACTGCTAATCACGATTAGCAAGCTTAACTAAACTATCTTCTACCGTTTTTTGAGTTCGATGGCGAGTTTGAGCTTTAGTTTTAGCTTTCGAATTCTGCTTAACATTTTTTGATTTCCTAGAAGATTCTTTCGATTTTTTTCCGCCTGTTACATTTTTAAAAACTGGCGCTCGCCCTTTACTTTTTTGAGTCTCAACTTTCGAAACCTTAACACTAGCAGGTCGCGCAAACATCATCTTTCCTGCGGCAGTTTGAAGTGAACGAATAAATTCAACTTCACTAATCGTGCCAATAAATCCTTCGCCATTTTCAACTACAACCATCGTACCATCCGGTAAATGACCAATTCCTTGTTTTTTCTCATTACCTTTTTGGGTAATTTCAAGCATAATTTTTTCGCCCGGTAAATAGTCTGCACGAACCGACTGCACTAGCTCATTAATATTTAAAACTTCAATTCCCTCAACTTTTGCAACTTTATTCAAGTTGTAATCTGCCGTTAAGATATCAGCATTCATTTTTTTGGCTAGCGAAATCAAACGATTATCCACCCCCTCTGCTGCAGAATTTCCATCCGCCAAAATGCTTACAGTTATTTTTTCTTCATTTTGAAGAGCCGAAATAATATCCAAGCCATATCTTGCACGAACTCGTTTTTCGTCATCGCCGCCATCCGCCAAAATTTGAAGCTCACCAACTACACTCCGCGGAATCAGAATGTCAAAATTAATAAATCCAGTTCTCGCTACTGCTAAAAATCGGCCATCAATTAAAATTGATGTGTCAACCAATACTTGTTTTTTTGTTTTCGAAATCAACGGTTTGTCATTTTTCGAATCAAACCAAATTCCACAAACAATAAATAAAATTAAAAATAGTAAAAATGTTTCCATACTTTCCTTTATTGTAAATATTTAATTAAAGCTTCTCGTAAATCACGAACAGATGTTACGATGCTATCTTTCGAAGAATTTTTTGGAGCAAGAACATTGTTAAATCCAAGTTTCTTTGCTTCAGAGATTCTTCTTTCAGCTTGAATCACTGTTCGAATTTCACCGCCCAAGCCAACTTCACCAAAAACTACTACACCATCAGAGAGTTTTCGCTTTGCAGCCGCCGAAGCAATCGCCATGGCAACAGCCAAGTCGGCTGCTCGGTCGTCAAGTTTTAATCCACCAACCACATTTATATGAATATCTTTATCACTTAGATCAAGTTTAGTTCGTCTCTGAAGAACTGCGATCAATAAATTGAGGCGATTTATATCAAATCCGCTCGCCGCCCGCTTTGGATACCCAAAATTTGAAGTTGTTACTAAAGACTGAATCTCAACCAGAATTGGGCGAGTCCCCTCTAGAGTTGCCATAATTATCGAACCATCCGTATTTTGGCGCTCAGCTAAAAGTGCCGCCGAAGGATTTTCGACAATTTTCAAACCATTATCAACCATTTCGAAAATCGCCGCCTCGCTAGTTGAACCATAACGATTTTTTACTGCTCGCACAACCTTAAATCCACCATATCGGTCACCCTCAAAATTTAAAACTACATCAACTAGATGTTCAAGTGTTTTTGGCCCAGCGATTGAACCTTCTTTTGTAATATGACCAACCAGAATAACAGCCGTTCCAGAACTTTTTGCTGCTTGAATTATTAAATTAGAAGAATTCGTAATTTGCGAAACCGTTCCTGGTGCGCTCGAGATTTCTTCCATCGCCAAAGTCTGAATCGAATCAATAATCACTAGATCAAAACTGCCCTCACGAATTGTTGCTGAAATATCATTAGCAGAAGTTGAGGTAGCAAATTTAAGATTTTTAGCTTCAGAAGCACCAAGCCTTTTTGCGCGTAATGCTACTTGCTCTGCCGATTCTTCGCCTGAAACATACAAAACATTTTTTGAACCAGCAATAAAAGCTGAAATCTGCATTAAAAGCGTAGATTTTCCGATTCCAGGCTGTCCTGCAATCAAAAGCACTCCTGCTGGCAAAATTCCACCACCTAAAACAATATCAAGATCTCTTATACCGCTCGAAATCCTTTCTTGTTTTTTTTCAGAAATAACTTCATTCAAATCTTGCACGTTCAAAATACGACCAGTTTTTGCACTTTTACTGATTGCATTTTTTCCTAAAGCTTCTTCAACTTGCTCAACCAAGGTATTCCAATGGCCACAGTTTTCACATTTTCCCGACCATTTAGGATAAGAAGCTCCACAATTTTGACATACAAATTTTGTTTTTAACTTCGCCACAACTAATATTTTATCACAATAAATCTTTTTTGAAAACTATAAACTTGGTGAATTTAAATTTGAATTTATACTTTTATAGAGTTCATTTTGCTGGACTGAAACTTCATTAAATTCATTAATTTTCGAATTGTAACTATTCACTAAATTATTAATTTTCAACCTTGAATTTTCAAGATTTCGAATTCTTTGCAATAATTTTGCACGGTCAGCGTTAAATTCTGCCTGAGTTTCATACTTTCCAGTTTTAGTATCATTATTAAACTCAGCAATATCTTCCTCCAATTCTTTAGAATCTTCAGAGTATTTTTTTGTAGATTGTTCAATTTCTGGCTTCATTTTTTTAAGCTCCGCGGTCAAAGCTTCTGCTCGGTTCTTTAAGTCTTTAAAGTTTTTATTATAACTTTGATAGATCTGAGCGATTTCTCTACGATTTTTAAAAAACTTAGCATAATGCTCTTCAAGCTCTTTCGAAATTTCCAACTGCTCAGTACCAATTAAAGAATGGAGCTCATTAATTCGCTCACCAGGCTCAGTCCGATCATAAGATTGCATCAACTTTTCGAAATCTGCATCTTTAACCCTCTCATACTCAGCATTAAGCAGTTTACCAATCTTATCTCGTTCACTCAAACTCATTCGCTCCCAAATTGCATGCAAAAGCTCGTGAGCCGCCGTTACTTCTTTTATACCATCGAGTTTCGAGTTTTTCACATCATAAAGATGAATTTCACCCAACTTATAACACCCCAAAATCGCTGAATCTTCTTCACGATTTTTGCAATTTTTATTAAATTCCTCTGAATCTTCAACCTTTGGATTAGAAGCGTAAAAAATTGTCTTAGCATTAGTAGTTGGTTTAATTTTATTTTCTATTTTTAAAATTTCAGAATCTGGCTTATAGTTTTGTGCCGCAAAATAATCACGAATTCCGCGCTGGTTAGATAACACAAAAAATGCTGCGCTACCAAGAATAGCAATAACGACTAAAGTTCGAGCTATTCTCCAAAAAGTTTTCTGTTGAAAAATCATACCATAACCATTATAATATTTTTATGAGAAAAAAGCAAAGCATTTTTCGAAGAAGGAGAATTTTTGGTTTATTTTTTATAGCCATAATCGCAATTGCATCAATTTTAGCAAATCAAGATTTTTGGCAAACTTCAAACCCAAATTCAAACAAAAAATCAGATTTTCAAACTTCTTTAGCTGATTTAAACTCACTTGAAGTTAAAGGCCGTTCACCAAAAACTGGTTATTCTCGCGAGCAATTTGGTAAAGGCTGGACAAAAGATTCTAGCGGTTGTGATACACGAAATCGTATTTTAAAACGTGATTTAATAAATGTTGTAGAAAATTCAGACTGCAAAATTTTAAGCGGAACTCTAAAAGACCCCTACAC
>CAUROE010000003.1:0-17642 GCA_963526465.1 uncultured Saccharimonas sp. (SeqCode) | reverse complement strand
ATCATAATCACTCACGTAATTGCCTTTATTGTTCGTTCTCGACTCCTCTAAAATTGCCGCAATTTTCGAAATAACCTGTTTTCTTTGGGTGTCCCTCTGCGAACGCTGCAATGTTGGTAAAGCCAAAAATACCATTAGAAATATCAGCCCAGCAATCGCAAGAACTAAAACAACCTCAATAATTGTAAAACCACTATTTAGCTTAAGCTTTTTCATACTCTTCAATTATAGCACACTCTCTAAAAAAGTCAATCAAAAATCGCCCAAAATTTGAGCGATTTTTTAAAAAACTTTAAGCTTCTTTTTCTTCGGTAGATTCTACTTTTTCTTCAGCTTTTAGAGCTTCAGGTAAAGTATTTACAGCTTCACGATCAAAAGCAACTTGTTTAAGACGAGCACTTTTACCGCTTCGGTTTCTCAAGAATGAAAGGTAATTTCGGCGAACTTTCGAACGGCGAACAATTTCAATCTTTTCAATTAACGGACTATGAAGAATGAAAGACTTCTCAACTCCAACACCGCTAGCAACTTTTCGAACAGTAATTCGAGAAGTATGTGATTTCTTGCGGTCAGTTCGAATAACTACACCTTCGAAAATCTGGATTCGCTCTTTATTACCTTCTTTAATTTTTTGGTGAACGCGAACAGTATCGCCACTTTTAATATCAAGAACGGCTTCTTTTTTCTGTGCGTCATTAACTTTTTTGATTAACTCAAAACTCATATTTTCCACTCACTTTTAAATTTAATATATACAATCAAGATTCATTATATCATACTTTTTAGTTTTTGTGAAGAGCTAAATTACACGATTTACTTCTTCAATAGTCGTATCACCACGAAGTGCTGAAATCACGCCCTGCTGTAAAAGGGTTAACAGACCATCTTTGCGAGCTTGAGCCTCAATAGCTTCAGTCGAAATCACACCTCTTTCCCCGCGCAAAAATGCTGCAATATTATCGTTCACAACCATCATTTCCATAACCACAATTCGCCCCTTATAGCCGAACGGACTATCTTCTGAAGCTACTGGCTTCCAAAGTTTAAAATCTCCAGTAATATCTTGTGGAAGTTTTTCAGCTGGGACACCCTCAAGAACGTTTCGAACCCATTTCTTAGTTGCTTCATCTGGGATATATTCTTTAGCATTTTTATCGAGTTTTCGAACAAGTCGCTGAGCAATCAAAAGTCGAATTGCGCTCGAGAAAATTGGATTCATACCAATCATATCGATCATACGCGAAAAAGCCGCACTGGTTGTATTGGCGTGAAAACTTGAAAGCACCAAGTGGCCAGTAATTGAAGCCTGAATTGCAGTTTTTGCCGTATCATTGTCACGAATCTCACCAACCATCACAACATCTGGATCAAGACGTAAAACAGAACGCAAACCGTCAGCAAAACTAGCGCCATGTGTTGTGTCAATCGGAATTTGCGAAATTCCACCAATACCATATTCAATTGGATCTTCAAGCGTAATAATCTTGCGATCAAGCGTATTTAAGGCATTAAGCATAGAATAAAGAGTTGTTGACTTACCGGAACCAGTTGGACCAACCATCAAAACCATTCCACGCGGGTGCGAAATAATTTCATCAATTTCAGCTCGCTCTTTTGGCGCAATTCCAAGCAAATCAAGCTGAAGCATACTTTCATCAAAGTTAAATAAACGCATCACCGCATCCATCCCATACATTGTCGGCACAGTTTCAACACGCAAATTTAAAAGATGCGAAGTTCCGTCACGATAAATATCCTTCTGCATATGTCCAGACTGGGAAGTTTTTGAAGCGCTCGACACTCCCGCTCGCGAAGAAAGTTCACCCATAATAACACGGTATCGATCTCGCCCAAGCTCAGCGACTGGGTGAAGCGCACCATCAACACGCATTCGAATTCGAATCGTCTGGCGTTGATTTTCGATATGAATGTCACTCGCGCCAAGTCTATCTGCTTGATCAATCAGATAATCAAAAACCTGATCGGAAGCAACATTTGCCAAAGTTTGGCTAACCTTATCTAAAGTAGCACTATCGCCCTCACCGGCAATTTCAATATCGTCATAAACAACCTTTTTTGGCGGGTCATAACGCCGCATAATATTCTTCCATGCACTTTCAGAAACCAAGAAAAGCTCAAGAGTCTTGCCTTCATCTTGATATTTCTTACTTAATTTTTGAATAACTGAGCGTGGAGTTAAGCTGGTGATCAAAACTCGCCAAGGCTTATTTTCATCAACATCACCAATTTGAAGTGGCGCCAAAAATGCCCGATACATCTGCTCATTTGTAAAAAGATCTCTTGCAAGAGGAAAAATATCTTCGAAATCTCGAGTATCAAGATACGTTAGCCCAAGGATTCTAGCCCGTTGCTCGGTCGCTTCTTCTTCCTTTTGCCTACGCATTAGCTGAACTTTATTTTCTTCCATTAACTTAATTTTACCACAAGCACTTTCTTTTTTCAATCAAAAATGCTAAAATATTCTCATCGCTTCAAGCGAAATCTTTAGAATAGAGGTGAGCAAAATGCGCCTTAAAGAAACAATCGAGCAAGCTATTTTCGAAAGTTGCCCAGAAATAGAAAAAGAGACGAATATCCCGTTAAAAAACCGATGGAACATTTCTCTAAAAATCAAAGACTCTTTTCGCGCAGAAATTGGCATACTTTCGGAATATTCTGCTTTTGTTCAAGTTGAAGAACTGGAAACTGACAACAAAAACTCATCGTTGGTAATTTTTAAAAAAGTACCTCTCGAAGACGAGTATACTTTCGAAATAATAAATACCGATGGGGTTTCACCAGAGCTAGCAAAATACACCTATGAAATCCTCGGTCGCACATTATCAAAACTTAAACGCCATAAATAAAAAGCGTTAAAATTCGAGCCTTTGGGCTCTTTTTATTTTTTAAAAAATCTGCTAAAATAAAAAAATAATGAAAAATCCTAACTCTTTCGAAAATCAAAACCGTGTGCAAAATCGTAAAATCGTTGTTTTAGCGCACAATATTCGTTCAACTCATAACATTGGCGCAATCTTACGCACTAGTGAAGGCTTTGGAGTTTCAAAAATTATCTTCAGCGGATATTCGCCCTTCCCAATTTTAAAGGACGAAAATTTTCAAAAAACCGGTCGCTTGCCGCATATTGCACAAAAAATTGATTCACAAATTCACAAAACCGCACTCGGGGCTGAAAAAATTGTTCCAGCTGAAATTTCTAAAGATATTTTTAAAACGATTCAAAATCTAAAAAGTCAAGGTTTCGAAATCTTTGCGCTCGAACAAAGCAAAAAATCAATTTTCTTAAAAGATTTTGTAGCCGATAAAAATGCCAAAATTGCCCTGCTTTTGGGAGAAGAAGTTGAAGGAATTTCGAAAGAACTGCTCGATTTATGTGATAAAACTCTTGAAATTCCAATGTTTGGCCAAAAAGAAAGTTTCAACGTTTCAGTTGCAACCGGAATAGCCCTTTATAAAATTGCTTGCGAATAGTTATTTTTCAATTTTCGCTCGGGCTTTTTCAAGAATTTTTAATGTAACTTCTGGCGAATCTGTAAAATCTTCAGGATGTTCTTTAATCATTTTTCGAAATTCTTTAAAATTTACTAGCTTAATTTCAGCAACTTCATCGCGCGCAATCGCTAGCTCTTCAAGATTAAAATTCGTTTTTACAGCAAAAACTTGCATAAAACGCCGCTTATTTTCTTTAGTATGAATAAAAACCTTTTCAACTTTAATAAAATCTTGAAACCGCAAGTTCAAACCAATTTCTTCGATAGTTTCACGATGAATCGCATCCAGATAACTTTCGCCAATCCGAACATGACCAGCCGCCGCCGAATTTTGCCATTTTCCAGCAAATGTAGCTTTCGAAAAAGATCGCCGCTGAATCAAAAAATCACCATCTAAATTAAATAAAATCAACGAAACCGTTCGATAAATTCGCCCCGTAGTTTTATCAAATTCAGCCTTATCAATTTCGTCAATAATTTTATCATTTTCATCAACAATTGGCAAAATTTCTTTCATCTAAACCTCATCTTCAGCAACTTCTGTAAAGCTACTAAAAAAGTCGTCTTTGGTTTTTTTCCATTTTTCGTCCTGACGAACCAACCATTTTTCATCATCTTTATTTAAAAGTAGGATTTTTGTGGCCTCCTCAAGATAAATTTCACCTTGAGAACCTTTAAGTAGGACTAAAGCCCCTCGCTCCATAATCTTGTGAACAAAAGTTCCCGCATCAATTGCATTTTTTGCTTCATAAACCTGACAGCCTCGCAATCTTGCAGCCGGAGCAAGAAACTTATTTGCATACTCGCCAACAGTAACCACCCAGGAAAGAGAAATCCCATCAAGGATTTCACCTATTTTTTGATGTTCGAAAGCAGAAGCTTCACCAAGCTCATTCATACTTCCAATAACTGCAATCTTCGAAGGTGCAGAGATAGAATAAAGTGTTTGAATCGCGGCTTCTAATGCAGCCGGACTCGAATTATAAGTATCGTCAATTAAAACAGAGTCTTTAACGCCTCGCATAAAATTCATTCTACCAGGAACTGGTTTCAAACTCGCCAAACCACCTACAATTTCTTGTGGGTTCAAGCCAAGCTTAATAGAGACCGCTACTGCACCAGTAATTGGCCTGAGAGAATGCTCGCCAAAAACTTTTGCTCGAACATTGATTTCACCATATTCTGGAGTTTGAATTTTACCACTAAAGCCATCGAGCAAAGAGAAATCATTAGCTATAAAATTATAGTTAGCTCCACCAACCGAGCTATAAGTTGCAATATTCGAATTTCGAACATATTTGAAAAAATCTGGCGAAATATCATCTTGATTTAAAATTGCCATTTCAGCAAAATTCCCAGCTTCAAGTTCTTCTTGTGCAACAGCATCAATACTTCCAAAAAACTCCATATGCTCGGGAGTAACAGAGGTAATTACTGCAATATTTGGAGCAAGGTATTTGCTAAACTGTTCAATATCACCGGGGTGATCAGTTCCAAGTTCTTGAATGATAATTTGTGGTTCTTGATCACTCGGTGATTTGATTCGCTTTCTTGCAGCTTTAAAAACTCTATGCCATTCCCAAAAATTACGAGGATTTCCGGGAAAATTTATTCCCAAAATCGCCAAAGGGGCACTCAAATGTGTATTGTGGTTCCCCTCATGCAATCGTACACGATATTTTTGACTCAAGATAGTTGCAATCGCAAGTTTTGTACTAGTTTTTCCAACAGAACCAGCAACCGTAATCAATTTAATGTCTGGGTGAGTTTCGAAATATTTTCGAACATATTTTTCAAGTTTTCTCTGAATTCCTTTTTTAAACATAATCTTATTCATTATAATATAAAATCACCACTTTTTCAAGCAGTGATTTATTTGTTGATGTGTGCCCACCCTGGGCGGTTTTTGTTATTTATTTTTATTTATAAGTGTTATTTAGGGGAGAAAACAAACATCGCCCTTGATAACACATCAACTATAATAAAATTATAGCAAAACGCTTAAGCTTTGTCAATAACTATTTTAAAAAAGGTTTATTTTCACTAACTTGAGTTAACAATTCATCATTCGAAAAATCTCGGCGAATATCAAATTCTTCCCAATCTCCATATTTTCCGTCAGCTTCGCCTAAATTCAAAACCCTCCGCCAAGCAAAATTTTCACGGACGTCACTCGCATTCATTGGATTGATTCTTGAATACTCAATTGCCCCCAAATTTGGCACATCGTAAATATCTCGTATTCGATTATCATTCCACTGTTCAGGCAAAAATCCTTCAATTAAATAACAAGCGGATTGAATCAACTGTTTATGAGAAACAATCAAAACATTCTGGTTCGAATCCTCCCTCTTTAGACGCTCACAAAAACTTCGAAAACGCAAATAAACATCAAAAATACTCTCACCACCATCAAGCCGCATAAAAAATGGATCATTATAAAGGTATCTCATTGTAATTGGAAAATTATCAACTCGCTCATTCATATCTACGCGACCAAAAATTCCCCAGTTTCGTTCTGAGAGTAAGTCATCAATCTTCCAGAAATGGCAATTTTCTCCACTTAAAATCGCAGCAGTTTCTCTTGCTCGAATAAAAGGTGAGGTATATTTCGAATCAAAAAAATCCAAACTTCCATAAATTTTCGAAAGTTCTCTCCTTGCCCTCTCAGCCTGCTCTTTTCCTTTCGGCGAGAGCCGCTGCCGCCAGTCTGCACGCTCCTCAACCTTTTTTTCTAGATCAATTTTTTGCCCGAGCTTTTGAGCGTGCTGAACAATGTTAGCCTCACTTTGCCCATGCCGAATCATCACTAGTCGCAGCGGATTTGCCATTTTTTCCTTTCTTTTTATTTAAAAATTCTTAAGCTTTAATTGTATTATATCACAACTTATGCTTTTTCGAAAGTGCATTTTGTAATTAGGCATCAAAAATGGTATAATTATAAAATGAATCTAAAATCTTGGCGAAGAAAGCTAAAAAATGAATTTATCGATATTGACGGTAATAAAATTTCAATATATAAAAATTTAGAAGAAAATAAACCGATCGCCGTTCTCTTTCATGGTTTTGGAGGAAACTATTTTGGACTAACTCCACTTGGATTTGAGCTTTCAAAAAAATATTCAATTATTATTTGTGAATTACCCGCTCACGGTAAAAGCTCACTTAACACCTTTCAAAATATCGATATTTTTCGAATTTTCTACCAAAAAATGATTTCAAAACTTAGCAATTTTGGTGAAATTAATCTTATTATTGGCCACTCTTTTAGTTCTTATTTTGTCAGCGATGATGAGATTTCGAAAAAAATTCCAACCATTATTATAAATCCTGTTTTTGAGCCCAGCGATTCATTTTTAGCTGGAATGAAATTATTAAATAAATCTAGATTTTTAATGATTTTTTCAAATCTACCAGTTTTTTCACCTTTTAAAGCAGCCACCCTACAAAAAACTTGGTCGCTTGAAGCAAATAAAAATATTTATCAAAATATGTTTTTATGTCAAAATTCAGTAAGGAATTTACTCGCACAAAAATTAATAATTCCAATCGCACTTGATAAAAAAGTGTTCGAAACCGATAATTATATCAAAATTGCTATTATTGGCGATAAAGATGGAACGGTTCAGCCTTTTAACGAGGAGGAATTCCGCAAAAACTTCCCTAAATCAGATTTTCATATTCTTGAAAATTCTGGCCATTTGTCACCAATGGAAAAACCGCGAGAAATCGCTAAAATTATTTTCGAAAATATTAAATAAACTCCGTTTGTCACGGAGCTTATTTTTACATTTTTTCAATTTCTTGTAGTGAATTTTTAAGGCGTTTTATACTTTCATCCTTACCAATTGCTCGCAGAGTTTGATTCAAGGCCGGCGAAAATGGAGCCCAAGTTAATGAAATCCGAATAATCTGGAATAGGATTCCCGGTTTCTGGCCTGTCTTTTCAAGCAACCTATTTAGTAATTCTTGGATTTTATCATCATTCCAACCCTTAAGCTGTTCTAACTCAGAAATTACCAAACTCAAAAGCTCCACGATTTGCGATTTTTCAAGTTTTTTAAGCTGCTTATTTTTCGAAATCATCTCTAAATCGGCCTCTTGTTCAGCAAAGAAATATTCACTAGCGAGAGGAAGATCTTTAAGTTTTTTTAATCTATCAAAAACCAAACTTAGAACTTCTCTTTTGTATTCTTCGCTAGCGTTCTTAGCATTTTCTCCCCAAAAATCTTGCACACGCTCGAATAAATCTTCAAGAGAAATTTTGCGAATCCACTGGCCATTGAGCCACAAAAGTCGCTGTTCGTCAAACCTTGCCCCAGATTTTTGCACGCGATCAAGAGAGAATTTTTCGATCAACTCTTCTTTAGTAAAGATTTCTTGTTCAGTACCGTCATTCCAGCCAAGTTGAGCCAAAAAGTTTAGCATTGCTTCTGGCAAAATTCCATCTGCTCGATATTCACTAACACTTTTTGCACCATCACGCTTACCAAGCTTTTTATTGCCTTCCGGCGCCAAGATATGCGGTAAATGAGCTAAAATTGGCGGCTTAATTTCAAGCGCCTCATATAACGAAAGATATTTTGGAGTGCTAGCAACGTATTCTGAGCCACGAATTACATGTGTAACTTTCATTTCGAAATCATCAACAATGTGTGCAAAATTATAAGTTGGAAGGCCATCTGCTTTAATTAAAATAAAATCGTCTAAAGCCTCAGGGCCAGCTGAAAGTTCACCCATCACAGCGTCGTGCCAAGTATAGCGCTTAATTTCTGGCGTCCTAAAACGGAGCGGCATTCCAAGCTCCCATTCTGGTGGATTCTCGGGGCGATGGTCGCGGTATAAAAATGCACGCTTTTCAATTTTAGCCTTTTTTCGAAATTCCTCAACTTCTTCTGGTGAATATGGGTCAGCATAAGCTAGACCTTTTTCGATCATTTTTTGCGCCCATTCAAGATATTTTTCACGGCGCTGGGTTTGATGATATGGCCTGAAATCACCTTTTTCTTGATTTTTTTTGCCATAAATTGGACCTTCATCCCAGTCTAGACCGAGCCATTTTAAAGTATCAAGGATTAAATCTTCCGCGCCATCAACAAATCGAGCTTGGTCGGTATCTTCAATCCGCAGAATAAAATCTCCGCCAGTTTGCTTGGCGATCAAATAGGGGTAAAGTGCGCTTCGAACATTTCCAACATGAATATAACCAGTTGGACTTGGCGCAAAACGAGTTCTTGCTTTCATAATTATCTATTATACTTTAATTTTTATTTTTTCTCAACCCAAAACAAAAAAGTAGCCAAAAGCTACTTTTTATGCACTAAGACTGGTTGCGATTTTTCGAATTTCTTCATCTGAAATCTTATTGCCAGAAACCTCAACTTTATAAAGTTTTCCATTGTTCACCCAAACAGATTCCCCACGACGATTCGAATAAATCGTTAACCCATTACTATAGGTTGTTGAATAATCTTCACTCCATTTTTTTGTAACATAATTCTGTAATAATGCTGAACTATCCCAGCCACTTTGCGATTGTTGAACCTTATAATTAGAATCACCTTTTTTATATTCGAAATTAACATTTTTTCCATCAAAATAAGCTAAGCCTTTTGGAGAGTATCCATTTGCAATATAAGCAGGAGTTTCAACCGCCATTCCAGATTGAAAAGCCGTAATTCTGCTTGCAATATCTGGTAGGTTGACATAAGTTAGATATCCAACGCCAAAAATTGCAACAGCAAAGCCCATCGAGAAACTAATAAACTTCTTGCGCGCAAAAAAACTCTTTCGGTGAATTCCGCGGCTTTTTTTGCTTTCTTCGCGAGACTTTTCAATTGCTTGGCTAATTGCAAATTCTTTAACTTCTTGGTTTGAAATTTCTTGTTTTTGAGATTTTTTCGCTCTAAGTTCTTCATTAGCTTTTTTAGCAAGTGGATGCTCTTCGAAAGGCGCAATCTTCTCAGCTTCTTTAATTTGCTCTTTTGAAATTGGTGAGATTATTTTAGAATTTTTCGAAAAGCGTGAAATTAAGATTCGGTCTTGTTGAGTCTCTTTTGCTTCACGCGCGCGCAAAATCGCCTCTTGATAATCGTGGCGACGTTTAAATTGACTAATCATTTTATCTTGATGAAGAGAAACTCCTTGCCTCTTTGGAACTGTAACATATTTACGATTCAAAGTGCTTGAACGTTGCAAATTATTATGAATTTTCGAAATATCTTTATTTTTAATACTACAATTATTTTTTGGAGCACTTAAAAGTTCACCCGTGATTGCATCATATTTTTTTCCGTTTATGATAATTTCGTCTCTCATTTTATTCCCTATTTAGCTTATGTATATTTTACTTTATTTTTACTAAATTTTCAAGGGTTTTCAAAAAAATAAATTGCTCAAATTTAAGCTTGAGCAATTTATTATCTTAATCCCATTTCCAGCTAAATAATCTTTCAAAAAATGTTAGAGAATTTCGTGGAAGAGTCACTTTTTTATTATCAGAATTCTCCTGCGCGGCCGGTTTTTCAGCCTTAGTTGGATCTGGAGAAACCTGTTCGGCAAAAACGAGTAAACGCTTTTCAGCAGTTCCGAGAGGAACGCAAGTAATCAAAGTTAGCATCGGTTTATCTGTCCCAATTTGAACTCTATTTACTTGATTTGGCATTACAACTTCTGTTTTTGTTACATTATAAGTATATCGTTTGCCGTTATAATTAGCATAAATTACATCACCTTGTTTAAGTTTATCAAGCTGAGCAAAAATAAATTTATAATCGCCTGTGTCAAACAAATCATTACTTGAGTGTCCACTCAAAACGGTATTTCCATTTTGCCCCGGAACCGCATTTGCGCCTGGGATTGAAAAATGTGCAACACCCTTTTCCATCGCTTTCAATTGAGATGCATTATCATTCCCAACACCATAAACAACTGGAACATCAACATTAATTTTTGGAATAATCAATTTTGGCTCTTGTCCAACCGAGTTAGAAGAATTAGGACTATAAATTGTTTGAGCAGCATTCGAATTTCCCGGCGCAACATAAGCTTCAACTGAAGCAAAAATCAATCTATTATATTGCAAAAATAGAAACAAAGCTACCACAATAATTGCTGAAAAAATTGGCACAAAATGACGGGATTTTCGAATTTTCTCAGTTTGCTGACGTGCTTTTTCTGAAATATCTTTTCGAAGCTTCGCTAAAGCTCGTTCTTTTTTCTGGTTTTCTGTTAAATCTTCTGCAACTTCTGGTTGAATATTTACCGTTTGCTTTTTTTGCTGTTCCAAGGCTGCTGAATAATAGGTTTCGTAATATTTTTGATAATAATTCTGCCAAGCTGCGTGATATCGTTTCCATTGCTCACTTGGCTGATTTTCTTGCTGAACATTATACAAATTTTGAACAGTTTGCTGAGGCTTATATTTTACCGCTCCTAAATTATGTGAGTTTTCATCAACTTTTACAACATCTTGCTTGTTCTGAAGTGGTTGAATAACTTTTTGGCGAGCTTTAAAGTCTTCAGTCTCTTGACCAACGCCAGAATTAAAACTAGCTTTTGGTTGTGATTGAAATGGTTTCGAAACTTCCTCAATTGAGTTCTTAATTAATTCTTCTCGCTGCCCATCAACTTTTTTAGAGTTATTTTGATTTTTTAAATATTCTGCCAAGTTAATTTTCTCTGGCCGAACTTCTTTTTTACTCTGCTGGATTTCTGCAATTTGTTCAGTATTGGCTTTTTGGTAAAGCTGTTGAACTTTTTGCCTTCGAAATTCAATCGCAGCACGATTTCTATCATTTGAAAAAGTACTCTGCAATTGCCTCTCAGGTATATTCAATCCATTGTTTTGATTTTTTTTATTATTATCATTCATTTCTCTTGATTTTTCCCTACTCTTAGTATACAATAGATACTGAGCTATGTAAATAGTCAAAACCATAATAAGCCGCGATGGTGGAATTGGTAGACACGCTAGACTCAAAATCTGGTGAGCATTACGCTCGTGCCGGTTCAAGTCCGGCTCGCGGTACCAAAAAAGGAACAGCTGCTCGATGAGTAGCTGCTTCTTTTAGTTTATAGAAGGATTAGACCTACGGGATCAGATTGCTGCAGGTTTATTTTGTTACTCCAATTAAGGAAATTCCATGTAAATCACCTCTGAGGACTAATAAAAACTTCAAATGTAAAACTTAACAATCTGGCAATTATTTAGCAGAAGTTTTCCCTTTAGAAAGCAAACTGATCAGTAATAATTTAGAGTTTAAGCAATTAAATTGAGAAGATTTAAAATATAAATAAACTAATCGAGGCTATCAAAAACTTTGGTAGTCTATATTATTGTTATAAAATAAAGACTGCCTAAGCAGTCATTTTCATGTCTATATTGGTGCGGGTTAGGAGACTCTAACTCCTGGCCTCTTCCATGGCAAGGAAGCGCTCTAACAACTGAGCTAAACCCGCGTATGTTTTAATTTTACCAAAAAACATTATTCAAGTCAACACTTTCCATTAAAATTCTTTCAAAAAATTAATAATCCAAGTTTTATATTTCGAAAGCTTATCTATATATATAAATTCATTCTGGTGATGAGCCTCATCCCATTCACCAGGGCCAAAAACAACTACTTGAGCATTTTCCAACCCATTCACAAATTCACCTTGGTCAGTTGCTCCTGGGCTAACCATAATCGATTTTTCACTTAATTTTGAAACCTTCAAAATATTTTCAATAACCCTTGATTTTTTTGAAACAAGGCTTGAAGGAACCGGCTCACTATGATACTCCCACTTAAAATCATATTTTTCAGCCAATAAATTGAAGGCATTTTTAAAATCAGAGTCGAGTTCAGGTGTGGTTCGAACATCTAGAATCAATTCAGCAGAAGGTGCGGTTTTATTTGGACTTTTATCTTCACCAGATTTTAATGAAGTTGGAACCAAACTTGGCGAACCTAAAAAATCATTCGAAAAACTTTCTTGCCAATTTTCAAAAATATCGTTAATTTGCGACAGAAAGAATGAAGCTTTCGAAAGTGCAGATTTCTGAAAATTCGCTTGTTGTGAAGCATGACCACTTTCACCTTTAAATTTCAATCGAACAAAACGATTTCCACGATGGCCAATTTCAATATTTTCACAATTTGTCGGTTCGGCAATTACTCCAAAAAACTCACTATAATTAAATTCTTTTTGTTCATTCAACCATTTCACAAATTTTCGACTTCCACGGCCATCGATTTCTTCATTTGAAACTGCAACCAGCCAAAGGTCAAAATTACTTTCGAAATTATTTTCTTTGGCAAATTCAAGACCAGCAATAAATTGAGCCGCTAATCCACCTTTCATATCGCTTGCACCCAAGCCAATAATTTTTCCGTTCATTTCAGTCGCTTCCCAAGGTGATTTCTCCCAAGCTCGCAAATCACCAGCTGAAACGGTATCAATGTGCCCCGTCAGAATAATTGCCCGACTGCTTTTCGAAAACTCATTTCCATTTGTTCTAATTCTTAAAACACCAGCCGCAAAATCTTTATTTTGCCAAACTTCGGCCGAATTCTCCTGCAAAAAATCTGCCAAAAATTCTAAAATCTCCGTCTCATTTCCAGAAACACTCTCGATTTCAATAAGTTTTTTTGTTAGCTCAATTTCGTTCATTTTAACCTCTATAAAATCTCAATTATTTTATCGCTTATCTTTGCTTCAATAGTTTGCACTTTTTTAATTTTGCAAACCTCGCCTTCAATTTGAATTACAATATTTTGCGGTTTTTGAAAAGCTATCTCTACACGATCAGCCCTTCTAAGCGGAATTTTGCCAAAAAAACCTTTCATTAAAAACGGAGAATTCCGTATAAGCCCCGCTGAATTTAAGACTTCAAATCCAAAATTATCGCTATCTTTTTTATTAATTGAACTTCGCATAATCCTCGCCATCCTTGGCCCATTCATAAAAACAATATCAGTTGGATTTTGTGGAACATTTAAAAAATCTTCATCATTAATTTTAATTTTCGAAAGATTTAAAATATGATTACGGCAATGTTTAAAATAAAATCGCGTTGCAGCAGAAAGCGAAAGAATTAAACGTATATTTCGATTATAAACCTTTTTCAAAACCTTTCGGATCCTTCCCCCCTCAAAAATTTCAGCCATTTCAGCAGTCAAGCCAACCGTTGCATAAAGCGGTGCATATCTAAAAAAATCACCATTAATTCTCAATTCAATTGGTCTAATTTTAGCTTGAACCTTTAGCGTTTCGAAAGACTGAACTGTCGCTTTTCCGCTATTTTTCGAAAAGCTATGAGCATAATCGTTGAAGTTTCCGAATCCTGTAAATTTAATTTTTATGTTCTTTTTTCCAGAAATAGCCACAGCATTTGCTGCAATATGTGCCGTTCCATCACCACCAGCAACTAGAATAATATCATCATCTTCCAAACCTTTTGCCATTTCGCGAGCGTTTTCTATAGGTGAAGTTGGCTGAATTTCAAAAGTTTTAAAACTGCCTTTTTCGAAATGAGTTTCATCTAAAAAAGGTAAAATCTTTTTTCGAATCAGTTCGAAACCGCTTGAACGAGGATTCACAACAAGTGTAAGATTTTTCTTCATATTGGTATTATTTTACCATATTTTTGTTTTTTCAACAAATATAAGATTATTTCTTTTTTAGTTCAAGTGTTCTTGGGGCGACAAATCCAATCAAAACAATCGCCATCAAAACTGCAAATCCACACATAATTGATGGAATTCCTTCAATCGTAGATGGATTTATAATATTCACAATTGTTGTTGGTAAAATAAACGCAATATACCCGCTGATTAGCCATTTTAAAGCTGATATTTTTCGAAGGTTTTCGCTATTTATAATTTCATTAAGTTTTTTAGAACGTGAAATGAATATTCGTAAAATTCCACGATTATTTTCTCTTGACATCTTCGAAATCTGACTCCAGCAGAAAAATACCGCTACAAAAAGCCATCCATAATAATAAAGCGTATAAAGCAATGTCGCAACTCCATTTGGCGTATTAAAAACTGAATAGTTCGCTCGACAAGTATCTTCTCCGGTGAAAACACTTCTACTTACAAATACAAAATAGATCGAAAAAAGCACACAAGTTAAATAAGAAGTTTTCACTAAAATACCCGCTTTTTTACCAGAAATTTCGTGTGCTAAATGTAGACCAAGTGGTGGCAAAAGCGTTATTGCAAGATAGCCAAACCTGGCCCAATCCATTCCAGAAAAATGTTCCGTTCCGCAAACCATAAATTCAGCTGCTTGAAAGCCTGCCAAACTCATTAAAAGTAAAATAATTAGCGTGCGAATTTTACTTGGCTTATATTTAAAAATTGCAAATGCCGCTGAAAAACTTTCGAAAATAAAAGTAATTAGCATTACAGTTGGCGAAAAACAATAAAGTCTAGAGGATTTTTTATTCATAATATTTAAAATTTTATATTAAAATAGGTAAAAAATCAATAAAAAAACACCAAAAATGAACATTATCGTCAGCTTTTAGATAAAATTCTAAAAAGAATATTTTTATTCTTCAATTGTCATTTTTAAACGGTTCAAAGAATATCCGCCAGAATTATTCCGAATAAAACTATAAATATATTTATTATCATTAGAAAGTGTAAATGGAAGATTCGAAATTGCTCGCGAAAGAATTTGTTTATTCATTCCATCAAAATCATAAATTGCCATTCTTTCGACTTCAAAATCACCCAAAATAAAATCATCAAGCCATTTTATCTTACCATCATTTGATACCAAGAACTGATATTCGTTCCGTGTCTCAATATCAAAAGAATAAACATCTTTGCCCTTTTTTGCAACTAGAATCCGAGACTCGCCATTTAGCTTTAAATAATCTGGCGAAAATTTCAAATTAAGCGTTTTGGTTAAATGCATTTTTTCTGTCCAGCTAGCAGATTTATAAATATCAATTTTTGAATCTTGCCCAATATAAACGTAACTTTCTCGATAATATCTACCAATCGCAATCTTTGGTTGATTTTTTATATTTTTTGCAATTTCAATATTTTTATCATTTTTTCGAAGACCAACCGAAAAGTCATTACTCGTTGTTTTTTTCTCAACATAAACAATATTCTCTTTGTCATAAAGTTCAAAATCAACAACATCATTCAAAATTGCCGCAGAAATTGTACTATTCGAAAGATTGACTTCTCGTAAATCCGATCCAGAAATTCCAATAAGTTTAGTTAATTCATCATTTGAAGGTATAATTTTCGAAAAATCAATATGGAACTTTTGAGTTAAATTAATAGATTCATCTGGATTTTCAAAATTCAAAATAAGCCATTCAAGTTTATTACCATTTTTAAAACTTAATAGTGCTTTTTTATTATCGTTTGAAGCTTTCGAAAATTGCAAATTTTCTGCAATTTTATAAAAATTGGTCTGGTTTATATTTTTATTATTTTGCGAATCACGCTTAAAAATATTCGAGTTAAAATTAATTCTCGAGATTTTTGGCTCACTTAAAGAAATATCAATTAACCAAAAAGCTGCTTCGCCATTATTGTCTTCAGAAATTGCAAAGATCTTCTTTTTATCTGGTGAAACTTGAGCAGATTTTAAATTTAAAATATTTAGAAAACTCTTTTCATTAAGTTGTTTTGGAATCAATCTTGCATAATTCAGCCACAAGATTTCACCAACTTTAACTTCAGCACGCCGCCACCAAGTTTTATAGCCTTCTTTCCAGATTGAAAATTCATGATTTCCTGGTTTTGCGAGTATTTTTGTGGGTGTTCCTTCTGGCAATTTTTTTTTGTCAATTTCAGCAGTCGAATTCAAAACTGAAGAATTAAATTGAACTAGACCAGTTTGTTGAACTTCAAATTTTTCATCAAGCCGCCAGCCTTGTGTTAAGAAAACTAAAATTAAAACAATACCAAAAACAGTTGCCGTCATCGCAAGGTTTTTGAAGAAGACGAGTGCATTTTCCTTCTTTCGAGAAATCTTCATATTAAAATAATTATACCATAGTTTGGCTATTTTTAGCAAATAATATTTTTGGGATAAAACTCTTGCGAAAGGCTTTTTTTGGTGCTAAAATGGAAATATGGAATACACAATTAAAGACATTAAAGGACGACAAATTTTAGACTCCCGTGGCAACCCAACAGTTGAGGCGGATGTAATTTTAGAAAACGGAGCTTTTGGCCGAGCAGCGGTTCCAAGTGGAGCATCAACAGGTTCAGGTGAAGCTCTTGAACTTCGTGATGGCGGTTCAGCTTTTGGCGGAAAAGCTGTAACAAAAGCTGTTTCAGCTGTAAATAATCAAATTCGTGAAGCCCTAATCGGTAAGAACGCCGAAGATCAAGAGGTAATCGATAGAATCATGATTGAGCTTGACGGCACAGAAAATAAATCTTCCCTTGGAGCAAATGCAATTTTAGCGGTTTCACTTGCTACTGCAAAAGCTGTTGCAAATGCGAAAGGAGTAGAACTTTGGCAATATATAGCCGAAAAAACAAATTCAACACCGAACCTTCCGCTTCCTATGATGAATGTGATGAATGGCGGTGCGCATGCCGGCTGGGCAACTGATATTCAAGAGTATATGATTATGCCAGTTGGTGCAAAAACTATTTTCGAAGCAGTTCAAATGGGTGCAGAAACTTTCCACGCTTTAGCAAAAGTTTTAAAAACTAAAAATTACCCAACAACCGTTGGTGATGAAGGTGGCTATGCTCCAAAAGTTCAAAACGGAAACGAAGAACCACTTCAATTGATTTCAGAAGCTATTAAAGACGCTGGATATGAACTTGGTAAAGATATCGCCTTTGCTTCAGACCCAGCTTCAAGTGAATTCTATAAAGAAGAAAGGTATGATCTAAAAGCCAACAATGCAATTCTTTCAAGCGAAGAGATGATTGAATTTTACGAAAATCTAACTTCAAAATATCCTTTTGTTTCGATCGAAGATGGCTTGGCTGAAAATGACTGGGACGGTTGGAAGATTCTTACCGAAAAGCTTGGTTCAAAAATTCAGCTTGTTGGTGACGATCTAATGGTTACAAATTCGAAACTTCTCCAAAAATCAATTGATTTAGGTGTTGCAAACGCAATTCTTATTAAGCCGAATCAAATCGGATC
>CAUROE010000002.1:0-18502 GCA_963526465.1 uncultured Saccharimonas sp. (SeqCode) | reverse complement strand
TGGTCACGAAAACTTGTTTGCTGGATTAGTTTTTTGTGGAACTTGTGGGCGAAAACATTATTTTTGCCCACAAGAGAAAAACGGACTTAATCATGACCATTATAAGTGTTCTGGCTACCGTAAGCCGATTGATGGTTGCGAAAATCCCCACTACATTCAAAAATCCGCTCTGATTGAGATTGTAAGTGACAAGTTCCGCCAAACCATTCAGGAAGCCCACTTCGACCAAGAAGCATTTTTGAAGAAGCTAGAACAGCAAAGTCAAGCTCAATTCAACAAAGACAACAAACGCCAGCAACTGCAACTCCAAAAGGATGAATACCGCTCTAAAGAGATTGACAGCATCATTCAGAAGCTTTACGAAGACAATCTACTTGGTAAAATTTCAGATGAACGCTTTGTGAAGCTAAGTCAGAGCTATGAAGAAGAACAGAAACAGCTCCAAACTTCCATTTCTGACTTAACCGAAAAACTCACCAAACAACAAGAAGATAGCCTTAACATCTCCAAGTTTATGGCGAGAATTTCAAAATATACAGAGCTATCAGAATTAACCGTTGAAATAGTGAATAAACTGATTGACAAGATTGTAATTCATAAACCAACTGGCACGAAACGCAATCGCATTATTCAGATTGACATTTATTACAATTTCATCGGAAAATTAAACAATGAAAAAAGCGAGCCTAACAACTTGGCTCGCTAATATTAGCCCAAATAACTAAACTGCTGGGTGTCAGGTCGGCTGATGGGGTAGTTTTTATTATCGCCGATTTTGCATCGCATTTATAATAGATTGGATAAAGTCACCAATTCCGCCCGGAATGTTAACAAAAAAGTTAAGAATCCAAATTAACAAGAAGATTAGAACCGTTGCGCCAATAGCGCTACCGAATCCAAAAGCTATTCCGCGAAAGAAATTAACTTTATAAATAGCCCAGCGACTTGGATAAATATCGTTAAAAACTTCTTCAAGTAAACCAATTTGAGCTCCGCGCGCATTGTCATCGGCTAGTTTTTTTGCAGATTTTTTTAGAATTTTATTCATCGGAATTATTTTAACATAAATATTTTAAAAACGCAAGCGCTTTGATTTTATTGAGAGATAGTGATAAAATAGATATAAAAGGAGCTGGATTAAATGAGCGAAGAATTAATAAAAGCTAAATCTAATTTATCAAAGTTAGCTTTCGAAAATTTACAAAAATGGCTTTTAGATGAAAAATATCATGAATTTAAAGCACAGATTTTGAATTTAATCGAAAACGAAAATTGGGAAGAGCTTGAGGATGCATTTTTTAAAATTTTGGAATTTGGCACTGCTGGGCGACGCGGGAAAGTCGGTGCTGGCCCTAATCGTATTAATTTAGTCACAATCTCAGAAAGTACACAGGCTCTCGCAAATTATTTAAAATCACTTAATATTAATTCACCAAGTGTTGCAATTGCTTGGGATGTTCGAAATTCCTCTTGTGAGCTTTCGAAAAAATGTGCTGAAATTTTAGTTGCAAATAATATCGAAGTTTTTTATTTCGATACTCCTCGCTCGACCCCAGAATTATCTTTTACAGTTCGAAATCTTAAAACTTCGGCAGGAATTGTAATTTCGGCTAGTCATAATCCGCCAGAAGATAATGGAATCAAGATTTACTGGAATGATGGCGCACAAATTTCAGCTCCACACGATAAAAAATTAATGAAAATTGCTAAAAATATCGAAGAATTTAAAACTGGTAATTTTGATGAATTTGTAAAAAACGGTAAAATTAAAATTTTGGGTGAAGAAAATGACTATTTTTATATCAAGGCTAATGCAAAATTATCTTTATCGAAAAATAGAAATGCAAAAATTGTTTTTTCACCTATTCATGGAACTGGAACGACGAATTTATTAAAAACTCTTCAGTTTGCGGGTTTCGAAAATATCATTCTTGTTGATGAGCAGATGAATTTTGATGGTAATTTTTCAACGCTTCAAGATAGAAAACCAAATCCGGAAAATCTTTCTGCAAATAGAATGGCGATTTCAAAATTAAGAAAAGAACAAGCAGATATTGCCCTAACTACTGACCCAGATGCTGACCGAATTTGTGTAATGAGTCTTGAAAAAAATGGAGAGGTTCGAAGTTTCTCGGGTAATCAAACTGCAATTTTAGTGACTGATTATATTCTTTCAAAGAAACAAAAGGATCGAAATAAATATGCTGAGCTTTATTTTGGAAAACGTGAATTTATTTGCAAAAGTTTTGTGACTACGGATGTGCTAAATGTTTTAGCTAAAAAATATGGCGTAAAAATTTATGATGATTTGCTGGTTGGATTTAAATTTATCGGTAGAAAAATATTACAAAAAGAAACGTTTGGAGAGAAATTTATTGCTGGATTTGAAGAAAGCCTTGGCGGGCTTATTGGTTCGCAAACTAGAGACAAAGATGCTGCGACAATTGGATTGATGATAGCTGAGCTTGTATCGGAATTAAAGCTTAAAAATCAAACTTTGGGTGAGAAACTTGATGAAATTTATGCTGAGAATGGATATTTTATTGAAAAGACCGAATCTCTTGAATTTAGTGGCGCTGAAGGATTTGCAAAAATGCAAGAAATTATGCAAAAAATGCGAATTGGAAATAAAAATTTTGGTGCATTAAAAATTCGAGATTTCGAAAATTTAACTGAGTTAGATTTTTCAACAAATGAAAAAAATAATTTTAAAATGTTGGAAAATGGAAATGCAATAAGTTTTATTTTTGATTCAGAAGATAAAAGAATTACGATTCGACCAAGCGGAACTGAGCCAAAAATGAAAATTTATGCTCAATGGCGTTTCGAAAATAAACAAGATTGTGCAAAGATTGAGAATATTTTAAGTGATTTTAAGGAGAAGATTTTAAATGAGTGTTAATCGATTAGTGGAAAAATTTAAGCCCGAACATTATGAACTAAAGCTTGATTTAATGCAAGCAAAAAATCGTGAATTTAATGGAATCGTTGATATTTTTGGTGAGATTAATGATGAAAAAGAAATTGCACTTCATTCGAAAGACTTAGAAATTAAAAAGATCATTTTTGCAAACGACATAAAATTGAACTTTTCGAAAGTTGAAAATGATGAAATTTTAGTGAATATTGAAAAACTTAACTTTAAAAAAGGTGATAAAATTCAACTTAAAATTGAGTTCTCTGGTAAAATAACAGATGCGATGCACGGATTATACCTTTGCTACTATAAAGAAAATGGTGAGGAAAAAGAGCTTTTTGCAACTCAATTTGAAAGTCATCATGCTCGTGAGGTTTTTCCGTGTGTTGATGAACCTGAGGCAAAGGCAACTTTTTCATTAGAAATTAGAGCTTTGAGTGATCTTGAAATTTTGTCGAATACTGAAATTATTGAAAAAAATGAAAATGGCAATATTCAACAGGTTAGATTTGCTAAAACACCAAAAATGTCAACATATTTATTAGCCTTTGTATTGGGTGATTTTCAACGAGTTTCGAAAAAGACTAAAAGTGGTGTTGAAGTTTCAGTTTTGGCAACAAAAGTTCAAAAGTCTGAATTAATGGAGTTTCCACTTAATTTTGCGGTGCGGGTTTTAGAATTTTATGAAGATTTTTTTGGTCAAAAGTTCCCGCTTTCAAAATGCGACCATATTGCTTTGCCGGATTTTTCTAGTGGCGCGATGGAAAATTGGGGCTTAATTACCTATCGTGAAACTGCATTGCTCGCTGGTAAAAATTCCTCAATATCTTCAAAAAAATATGTTGCGTTAGTGATTGCGCACGAAACTTCACACCAATGGTTTGGAAATCTTGTAACAATGAAATGGTGGGATGAGCTTTGGCTGAATGAATCTTTCGCAACAATGATGGAATATTTAGCAACTGATGCTTTGGAGCCGAAATGGAGAATTTGGGAAGAATTTGCAGTTAATGAAGCGGTTTTAAGTTTGCGCCGCGATGCAATTGATGGTGTCCAAGCGGTTCATGTTCTAGTTCATCATCCAGATGAAATTAGTACTATTTTTGATGGTGCAATTGTTTATGCAAAAGGTGCCCGTTTAATGAATATGCTTCGAAAATATGTTGGGAACGATGCATTTCAAAAAGGTTTACAAAGATATTTTGATAAATTTAAATATCAAAATACAATTGGTGAGAATTTATGGGATTGTTTGAGCGAAGCTTCTGGCAAAAATGTCGCAGACTTTATGAATCCTTGGCTTTTTAAAAGTGGTTATCCGAGTGTTTTGGCTGAAGAAGATGGTGAAGAATTAAAATTATCGCAAAAGCAATTTTTTATTGGTGAAGGTAAAGATAGTGGGCGAATTTGGCCAATTCTACTTGGCTCAAATCAAAATAATTTGCCTGAGATTATGGATTCGAAAGATTTAACTTGCAAAAAAAGTCCAGATTTTGTTCAGCTGAATCGAGGGAATGTTGCTCATTTTATTACAAATTATAGCCAAAATCTTTTCGAAAATTTGCTTGAAAAGGTTAGAAATGGTGATTTAGACACAATTTCCCGCCTTCAAATTCTTCAGGAACGTTCTTTGCTTTCACGCGGTGGTGAAATTCCAAGTGTTGAGCTGCTGCGAACTTTACAGAGTTATGATAAAGAAACTTCTTTAACGGTTTGGGATATGATTAGTCTTTTAATTGGCGAATTGAAAATTTTTATTGATGAAGATTCTGAAAGTTCGAAAAAAATGAAAAAATTTGTTGGCAATTTAGCTCAAAATGAATTTGAAAAACTTGGATTTATTAAAAAAACTGGCGAAGATGAAGAAGACACGCAAAAACGTAGCTCAATTTTGGCACACATGATTTATGCTGAAAATGAAAAAGCGATCTCGGGCGCTCTAGATATTTTTAAAAATTCGCAGAATATGGAAGATATTGATTCGGAAATTCGAAGTTTAATTTTAACTGCAAAGATTCGCTTTGAAGAATCTCCAGAATTAGTGCAAAAAATGCTCGAAAGTTATAAGAACACTTCAAATGTTGATTATCGAGATGATATTATGGTGGCTTTAACCTCAACTAAAAATATTCGAGCTGGTGAATTACTCCTTGAAAAAATGCTTGAGAATAATATAATACGAACGCAGGATATCTTAAGCTGGTATGTTCATTTGCTTCGAAATTTGAAGACTCGAGAGCTAGCATGGGAATGGCTACGTGAAAATTGGAAATTAATTGAGGAAAAATTTGATGGCGATAAAAGTTATAATGATTTTCCGCGATATTCAGGTGCGATCTTGCGAACCGAGAAGCAGCTCCAAGAATTTAAAGAGTTTTTTGATCCTCTAAAAAATGACCCAAGTTTAACTAGAGCGATCGAGATGGGTGAGAGAGAGATTGCTGGGCGAATTGCTTTGATTAAGAGAGATAAAGCTGCTATTGATAAATTTTTACAAAATATTTAAACTTAAAACCGACCATATTCAACGGTCGGTTTTACTTTATTTTGATAAAAAGAATCTTTCGAAATTTACCATATTTTTTGGTTTGATTTCATATGGGTTTTCATCTTTTAGATAGCTTAACATTGCAAAAATTTAATCTTTATTGATTTTAGAGCCGAATAGAACGAGTTCAGTTTTTGGCGTTTCATCTTTCCACTCTTCACTGTAAATATCAATAGTTTTGCCAACCAGCTGAACTATATATTTCTGCTCATATCCTTTCATTCCAAAGTAGCAAATTCCTTTCATTCGAAAAAGATTTTTAGGTAAATTATCAAGAAAACTTAGGAATTTTTGAGGATTTAGTGGTTTTAATGTTTCGAAAGCCAAAGATTGAAATTGGTTATGAATGTGATCTTTGTGATCATGCTCATGCTCTTCATTTTTCTCTTTATTCTTTTGATCAGATTTTTGCCAAGAAAAAATTAAATCAGGATTAATTTTTGAGTTTTGACTTTCAATAATTGGTGAATTTGGGTTTAATTTTCTAATGAATTCACGGATTTCTTGAATTTTATTTTTTGAAATTAAGTCGGTTTTATTTAAAACAATAATATCACTCGCTTTGAGGCATTTTTTAAAATGTGTTGGAAAATCTTTCTTAGAATTTTCGAAATTTTGAGCATCGATTAAATAAATATTTCCACCGAAATAAGAATATTGATTTCCAGAATATTGCAGAGTTTTAAGCAAATCGTAAGGTTCAGCAATTCCACTGGCTTCAATTATGATTGCATCAAGCAGCGAATCTTTATTTGCTAATTTCGAAAGTGGTTCGCTTAATCCGTTATCACCAATCATACAGCAAATACAGCCATTGCTAAGTTCAATTTTTTGCTCATTAATTCCGTTAGAAATCAATTTGCTGTCTATATTTATTATGCCAAAATCGTTCACAATTGCACCAATTTTAAGATTTGGGCTTGATTTTAAAAGATGGTTTAAAAGTGTGGTTTTGCCTGAGCCCAAAAAGCCAGAAATCATTATAACCGGAATTTTTCGATTTTTTTGTTTTTTTACTTTAATTTCTGTTTTTGAAAAATCGTCAAAAATATCTTTCGAAAAGTTTGAAATGTCAAAATCTTCATTATTCATAAAACCAGTTTAACAGATTTTTAGAAAGCCTGCAAGATTTGCATTTTTAGAGAATATATGGTATAATTTGAAAGTTGCATTTTGCAAAGAAAATTGAGAAAGAGGTGAAGTCTATGAAGATTTCAAAGATCGTAACGATGAAAAACTTGGATACTGGCAAAAGTGAGGAAATTAAATTAGACACGAAGGAAATTCATGAATTTAATTTTCCGAAAAAAGCCTATATTATCAATAAGGTATTTATTGATAATATGTGGCTAAAAATTACACTTCTTGTGTGGGTTTTAGTCTTGAGTACTTTATTGGTACTAGCAAAAAATAGTGAGAACTATGGATTATTATTAATATTGATATTTACAGGCTTAATGACCATAACATTAATATCTAATTTTTATATAATCAGACTATATTTCTTTGGTGAGGAAGATCGCAACATCAAGAAAAGGTTAATAACCAGCTGGGAGTGGGCTTCCACTGAAGGATTTGAGCAACCTAAGAACACGGAAGCGAAGAAGAGAAACTATCTTTTCGTAAAGAAAGTTTTCGAAGAGATAAATAAATTCGCAATCAGATTCTATTTATCTCATTTAATTGCCGTCTTAGCATTATCGTTTATAATAGTGCTTTTAATAATTGAAAACCAGCCAGATGAAAGAGCGTCTATTTTTGTCGTAGTGGCATGGATTTTTACGGAGTTTTATCTCTGGATAATCCGCTGTTTTATTAGAGCAAAAGCGGAAGCGAACTATAGTATCGATCTAATAGATGATGATAGCACGAAGGAGAGTACTGTATTGGAAGCTAATTTTTCGTTAAATGGTAATTATATCATTGAAGAATAAGTTGAGCTTTCGAAATATGTTAAAGTTCCATCTTTGCTATAAGATTAATAAAAAAACTTAGCCCTGCTAAATATGTAGGGTTTTCTTTTTTCGAAAATCTGGTATAATATTTATATTCTATATATTTTTGGAGGTAACAAAAAATGTTATTATATGAAGCTCTTTTCAATGAAGAAAGCACGGACTATTTTGAAGCCCAAAAGCATCTCTATCTGTTAGTTTGGGATGTCAAGATGGCATTGAAAGCGATTAGCGAATGCGACATTCAAGAGTTGCAGGGTATTTTAAATATCGCAGAAAAAAATCATAGCGATAATAAGTATGATAAAGACTATGAAATTATGCGAGATAAGCTACAGAGAATTTTGGATTTTATAAAAAAATTTAATGAACACTTCAATAGAAGTGTTAATAAAAACTCTCTGAAGATTCTGGAATATAAAGAATCTGCCATTGTTGAAAATATCATCAGCTTAATCACGCAAGATGATCAGCTTGGATTTGAAGAGGCCGTGGTAATTCTCCAATCATTAAAGCCTATTGTTGATAGGCTAGTTATTAGAAGTGAAGAGCCAATGGCCAATATTTATTCCACAGGATTGGATATCTGCGAAAGATATAATACCTATGGTATGAATTTTGCGATTATTATCAGTAGTAATTGCAAATGGTCTATCGAGTATTTTATAAGAGGATGTAATCCTCGTCTTGACAACATAGTTAAAAATGGTATTTCTTCGATTTTAGGTTCGAAGAAAGAAATAAAAAAACTTGACGGTAAATTAAAAAAAGATTTAAAACTAGCCTATAAAGCTCTTGTTGAAAAAAAATATAGGTTTAGTATAGTCGAGAGATACCGTGCTTTGTTTTTATAATCTAGAGTCCCTTCGGGCTCTTTTTTATTTGACTTTAAACTTGAAATTTGATAAAATAAGAATACTAAAATATTACTTGTTCGAAAAATCCAACCTAAAAATAACTTTTCGAACGCTTTAATTTAAGGAGAAAAATGACTGATAATTTTAATGAGAAGCAGGCTCGAAAGCGTGCTAACTTGCAGAAAAAAGCTCAAGATTTGCAAAAAAATCGCGATAAATATGTTGGGAATACTAAAAAAGAAAGTAGCGAGAAGAACGCAAAAATCGCTCAAAAAGCTAAGAATATTTCAAAGCAAACTCGAGTTCAAAAATCTGACGCTAAAAAGGTGAATTTACCAACAACAACGCGTCGTGGTGCGGTTGTACGAGCTCAACGAATGATTTCGAATGACATTAATATGCGCGCAACTCAGCATATTGTTAATATTCCTGTTAATAAATCGCTTTTTAACGGTTTTAATGGCGAGCAACTAACAGCTTCGAAATTGAAAAAACTTCGCCCAGAAAAGGACAGTGTGCGAGTGATTCCGCTTGGTGGCTTAGGCGAATTTGGAATTGGCAAAAATATGTTCGCAATTGAATATATGGATGAAATTTTAGTGATTGATATGGGTTCGATTTTTCCAAATGAAGATTACCCTGGTGTGAATTTTATGACACCAGATATCACTTATCTAAAAGATAATATGCACAAAGTTAAGGCCGTTGCATTTACGCACGCTCACCTTGATCATATTGGTGCTGTCCGCCAGCTTTTACCTGAATTCGGTAATAATATTCCAATTTATGCAACTGATTTCACGATTGGAATGATTAAACGCCAAATGGAAGAGGCGGTTGTTGAAGTTTCACCAAATTATCAAATTGTTGATCCATTTAAGCATGAGCAAATTAGAATTTCGAAATATATGACGCTCGAATTTGTGCATGTTTTGCACTCGATTCCTGGATGTGTGGCAATGGTTATTCGTACGCCAAATGGGAATATTGTTCATATGGGTGACTGGCGTTTTGAAAACGATCCGGTTGATACTCAATTCGATCTCCCACGGCTTGCTGAAATTGCGCAAACCGAAGGTGTTGATTTGTTGATGAATGAAAGCACCAATATTGATACACCAGGAACGCACCCACACAGTGAATATTCAATTGGTGAAAGCGTTGGTGAAGTGATGACGGCGTATCCACATGCACGATTGATTTTTTCTTGTTTTTCAAGCCAGATTTACCGTTTGCAATTAATTTTAGATGAAGCAGTAAAGCACGACCGCAAGGTTGCGTTTGCTGGATTTTCAATGATTAATGCGATTGAAATTGCTTTAAGATCGCGAAAAATTAAAGTTCCAAAAGATGTTATTGTAAAAATGGAAGATATCGTGAAGCTTGATGATTCGAAAGTTACGATCGTCTGCACTGGCTCACAAGGTGAATTAAATGCTGTTCTAAACCGAATGGCAACTGGCGCTCACCGATTTGTTAAAATTAAAGCGACAGATGTTGTGGTATTTTCTTCGAGTCCGATTCCTGGAAATGAGCCTCGTGTGGCTTCAACTGTTGACGGGCTCTTGCGGGAAGGCGCTGGTGTAATTCAGCACGGTCGCGGTCATTATCACGGTATTGGCCCACTCCACCTTTCAGGGCACGCTTACTACGATGATCACGTTCGATTGGTAGAAACCATTCGCCCAAGAAATTACCTCCCAGTTCATGGTGAATTTTACATGCTTCAACATAATGCTGAAATGGCGCAGAAAGTTCTTGGATTGAAACGGGAAGAGATTCTTGTTGCTGACAGTGGTGATATCATCGAGCTTACAAAAGAAAAGAAAATTAAAAAAGGCGGCCGCGTTCATGTTGGCTCAATTCTTTATGATAACACTGGAAATACGGTTCATGATGCGGTTGTGAAAGATCGCTTGCATATTTCAACTGAAGGTATTTTCATTATCGTGCTAACAATTAGCAAGAAAACTGGCCGACTTCTTAAAACGCCAGATGTAATTTCGCGTGGATTTGTTTATCTAAAAGATAGTGAAGAATTGATTGGTAAAATTCGTCATTATTTGCGAATTAAAATCGATCGTGAAGTTGAACGAAAAGTTGAAATTACTGACATGAAACAAGAAATTAAAGATGATATTTCGCACCTATTGTTTGATTCAACTGGTCATACACCAATTGTTATTCCTGTTGTAAATAAAGTTTAATCTGTTTCAAAAATCGCTCAAAACGGGCGATTTTTTATTATTAACGAAAATTGAAAAAAACTCCAAAAGATGCTAAAATTTAGTAATGAATTTAAATTCTTCATTAGGTTTGGTAAAGGGTGTTGGTGAAAAAACGCTCGAGAAACTCGAAAGTGTTAATTTACGAACTGTTGGTGATATTTTGGAGTTTTTTCCACGAAAATATGAGGATTTTGCAAGTTTAACCAGTTTGAGCGAGATTAAACCAGGGAAGGTTCTTTTTAAAGCTTATGCCGAAAAAGTTTCGATGCGTCGAGTTCGGCGTGGAATGACAATAACCGAGGCGATTTTAACTGATGGAAAAGAGAAAATTAAAGCAATTTGGTTTAATCAGCCGTATCGCGTAAAACAGCTTCAGGATGAAGAAGAATTTTTCTTTTCGGGAAAATATGAATTTAACTATAATCGTTATCAAATTACGAATCCAAGTTTAATGAAGCGTGAAGAATTGCCAAAAAATCAAAATTTTTCAGGTAAAGATGGCGAAATTGTACCAATTTACCCGCAAAAAAAAGGTTTAAAAACTGAAACAATTCGAAAGATTTTGACAGAATTAAAGCCGATGATGAAGATTTTGCCTGAAACTTTGCCAGAAATTATTGTTCGAAAAGAAAAACTGATTTCACGTGCGCAAGCGATTGAGCGGGTGCATTTTCCTGGTTCGGCAGAAGAATTTAATCTGGCACTTGAACGGCTTGCTTTTGATGAAATTTTTGAGCTAATTTTGGCTGCAAAATTAAATAAAATTGAAAATGAGCAACTTCGTGGATATAATATCGAGCCAAAAATTCAAGATGTGAGGCAATTTGTTGAAAAGCTACCTTTTAATTTGACGCAATCGCAAAGGCTTGCTTCTTGGGAGATTATGCAAAATATGAGTCAGGATTTTCCGATGAATCGACTTTTGCAGGGCGATGTTGGCTCTGGAAAGACGACCGTGGCGGCAATTGCGGCATTGAATGCGGTAAAAAATGGTTATCAAGTGGCAGTTTTTGCGCCAACTGAAATTCTTGCACAGCAATTGGCTGAGAATTTTTCAAAAACTTTGGCTTGGAGCGATATTTCGATTGGCTTTCTTTCAGGAAAGGTAAAAGGAAAGGCTCGTAAAACACTTTTCGAAAATCTAAAAAATGGTAATCTTGATATTTTGGTCGGTACGAGTGCGATTATTCAAGAAAAAGTGGAATTTTCGAATCTTGGTTTAGTGATTATTGATGAACAGCATCGTTTCGGTGTTGCTCAAAGGCAAAAAATTCTTGAAAAATCTCACCAAAAAATGCCACATTTACTTGCAATGACTGCTACGCCAATTCCAAGGTCGTTGCAATTAACACTTTTTGGTGATTTGAGTATTTCAATATTGAAAGAAAAGCCTGAAGGGAGAAGGCCAGTTCAGACTGAAATCATTTCACCAGCTTCTCGTGCACCGATGAACGCAAGGATTAAAACTGAAATTTCGAATGGACGGCAAGTTTTTGTAATTGTTCCGGCAATTCAAGAAGGAAAAAACGAGGAAATTAAAAGTGTTGAGGCGGAATTTAAACGATTGAAACGTGATTTTAAGGAATTTAGAATTTTACAGCTTCATGGTAAAATGAAGTCGGAAGAAAAAGAACAAATAATGGCAGATTTTTTGGCAAAAAAAGCTGATCTTCTGCTTTCAACTACCGTTATTGAAGTTGGAATTAACGTTCCAAATGCTAGTGTAATTGTGATCGAAAATGCTGATCGTTTTGGTTTAGCGCAGCTTCATCAGCTTCGTGGGCGAGTTGGTCGTGGTGGTGATGATGCTTTTTGTTATCTTGTAATGAGCTCAAATGCAAAACCGCCACAGAGGCTCCAAGAAATTTCGAAAACTGATGATGGATTTATTTTGGCGGAAAAGGATTTAGAGCTTCGTGGTGCTGGTGAAATTTATGGCAAGTCTCAATCTGGTGAAATTAATTTAGAATTTGCAAGTATCGGTGACACAAAAATGATTTCGCGAGCACAATCTGCGGTGGATTTTTTGTTCGAAAACCAAAAAGATTGGCAAGAATATTTGAGAGAAAAGCCAAAATCACTTGAAAAATACCAAAGATTAACTTTATTAAATTAGAAGCTTGACGAAAAAAATAAATTGTGCTAAAATTGAAAGGTAGTCGGCCAGCAGGTCGGCATTTTTCATAAGAAATTATTTCGAAAGGATAAAATGGAAGATTTAAATATTAAACAAATGATGTTGGCGGCAAAAACAATTGCAGCTGAAAAAAATTTACCAGAAGAAAAAGTTTTAGAAGTTATTGAAATGGCGATTGCGGCTGCTTGGCGACGCGAGAACGGAAATCGTGACCAAAATGTTCGAGCAGAGCTAAATACTCAAACTGGTGATGCTGAAGTTTTTGTCCAATATGAAGTTGTTGACGGCGAAGAAGCTTATAATATTAATAACGAGATTTCTCTTGAAGATGCAAAAAAACTTGATGCGAATGCTGAAATTGGCGAAATTGTTGAAGAGAAATTTCCGGTTGAAACTTTTGGTCGTGTGGCTGCTCAAACTGCTAAGCAAGTTGTTTTGCAGCGACTTCGCGAAGCTGAGCGTGAGATTATTCTTGAAGAATTCGAAGATAAAGTTGGCACTATCGTAAGTGGTTCAGTTTCTAAGATTGACCAACGATTTGTGAGAATCGATTTAGGAAAAGCAAATGGAGTTATGCCGCTCCGCGAACAAATTAATGGTGAATATTTTAGTGTTGGCCAGCGGATTAAAGTTCTCGTTAAAGAAATTGAACGAGATGGTCGTGCGCCAGAATTAATTCTTTCACGCGCTGATGCTAAATTTGTTGAAATTCTTTTCGAACAAGAAGTGCCAGAACTAGAAACTGGAATGGTTGAAATTGTGGCGATTGCTCGTGAGGCTGGTCGCCGAACTAAGATGGCAGTTCGTTCAATGATGAATGGTGTTGATCCAGTTGGAACTTTCGTTGGTAGTCGCGGCGTGCGAGTTCAATCAGTTATGAATGAAATTGGTGAACGCGAAAAAATTGATATTGTAACTTGGAGCGAAAACCCAAGCGAATTTATCCGTGAAGCGTTAAGTCCTGCAGAAGTTGTTGAAGTTCAAATTAAAGAGACTGGTGAAAATGAACGAAAACGAGCAACTGTGCTTGTGAGTGAAGATCAGCAAAGCGTTGCGATTGGCCGCGCTGGGCAGAATGTTCGCCTTGCGAGTCGATTAACTGGTTTTGAACTCGATATCGAACTTGCTAAATCTACCGAAAAAAAACCACGCGGAAATGTTGAAGATGGCTTGTTTAGCGCTTTAAATGAAGCAACTGAAAGCGAAGTTGTTGAAAATCTTGACGGTGATGAGAATGATCGAGAAAAATTCGGTGGAGAAGAACAATAAACACTTTAAGAGCTAGCAGAGTTGACTGCTGGCTTTTCTCGTGTTATAATTATTGCATTGGCTTTGGGCAACCAAAGTACTTAAAAAAAGGAGGGCATTTTTATGTCAAATGAGATCGAAAATATGAAGGTTATATTCCCTGCAGCCGGGCTGGGCACTCGTGTACTTCCAGCAGCTAAGGCTTTTTCGAAGGAGCTAATTCCTTTGCCGTTTAAAGGTTATCTACAAAATATCATCTGTATTCAGATTGAAAAGTTATTGGAAATTGGTATTTTGGCGGAAAATATCGCGATTGTGATTAGCCCTGAAAAAAACGATATCAGGCAGGTTTTCAAAATTAAGCGAAAACTTGCAGATTCACTTCGAAAAAAAGGAAAAGCTCAATTTGCTGAAAAAATTGAGCGGCTTGAAATCCTTTCGCCAAAGAATTTCATTTTGCAAAATTGCGTGGCTTATGGAAATCAAGCACCACTTTCGACGCCAGAAGTTATTGAGTTTATCGGTAAAGATGATTTCTGGTATGTTTTGCCGGATGATATTTTCGCAATTAAGAATGGCTGGAAGAACGAATTTTTACAGATGTTCGAAACCTATCAGAAGTTTGATGGAAGTGTTATGGCGGCGAAGGAAGTTTTCAATGATACTGAATTTGATAAATACGGCATCGTGGCAGGTTTGATTGTGTCACGCGAAAAAGGTTCTAGCGGGAATTTGGTCGTTGATGTTGAGCGGATTGATGAAAAACCAGGTGTTGAGAACGCGAAAAGTAATATTGCTAGCGTTTGTGCGTGGATTTTCAAAAATAACTTTCTTAAGTCGTTAGCGTGGAATTTAGCTGAATGGCAGAAAAATCCCAATGGCGAACTGATGCTCCAATTAGCAATTCAGCACTCTATTGATAATGGTGAAAAATTCTACGCTGTTCAAATTAGAGATGGCTGGTATTGCGATAGCGGGAATAATTTCGATTATTCATTATCTGTCCCAGCGATGATGTTGGCGGAAGATGAATCTGGCGAATATCTTGAAGAACTTCACAAGATTATAAAGTTTTTCGAAAAATAGCCTCCAAAAAAGCACTCGCGTGAGTGCTTTTAAATTTGTTTAAATTCCCTCGTGCTGAAGAAGCCAGCTTTTACGGTTTTGACCTCCGTTATAACCGCCAAAATCCATATCTTTCGTAAGAACTCGATGGCACGGAACAATTATGGAAAGCTTATTCGCGTTTAAAGCGTTGCCAACCGCACGAACGGCATTAGGATTTTCAATTTTTTCGGCAATTTCAGAATATGTTGAGGTTGAGCCGGAGCGAATATTCTGAAGCTCCTCCCAAACCTGTTTTTGAAAATCTGTTCCAATCATTTCGATTGGTGTTTTAAAACCTGCAAAAGGGTGTTTAAAATAATCTTCAAGTTCAATGCGTATCTGTTTAATTGGTAGATTTTCGCCTTCTTCAATATTTTCAACTTCAAAAAACTCTTTAATTTGAGCTAAATCTTTTTCAAAATTTTCATTATCTTGAAATTCCAAAAAAACTAAAGCATCGTCATGAGCGATTGCCGTCATTTCGCCAAGTGGCGTTTGAATTTTAGAAAGTTTTAGTTCACGCATTTTAATATGATAATTATATATAAAAAAGCCTAAAAAGTCAAATAAAATAAGAAATTATTAGCACTCATATTGTAAGAGTGCTAAAAGTATGATAGAATAGAGTTATGATACCTGAAGACTTTCAAGAAATTATTTCGCGAATGAGCGAAAATTCACACAAAAGTTTGGAGCGAGCAGAATTTTTCTCTCGTAAATTTAAAACTGGCTACATTGGAATTGAACATATTTTGTTAGGAATTTTAGCAAATCGCGAATCTTCGGCAGCAACTTTAGCATATGAATATGGCTTAAAGTTTGAAGATTTATATGATTTTTTTGTTGAAAATCCGCCAGTTTCGAAAAGTATGCCAGATTTTGCAGATCCAAATGTACGAGCTTTAACCGACCGCGCGGTTTTTGCATTAAAAATGGCGAGTTTAATTTCTGGTGACGATAATGAAATTGGCACAAAAAACCTGCTTTTCTCAATTTTAAAGCAAAAAGATTTAAAATTACAGGTTGTGCTTCGGCAAACCGGGGCTGATATTGAGGGGTTAGTAAATGCTTTTGATATTTTATTTTCGAACGAAAATTCAGCTGAGGGAATTGATGAAATTGAGCAAAAAAGCTTTCGAAAGAATTCAGAGAAGCAACAATCCAGCCGTGAAATTGCAATTTTGAGGAAATTTGGTGAAGATTTGACAGAAAAAGCTAAAAATGGCGAACTTGATCCAGTAATCGGGCGTGAAACTGAAGTCCAGAGATTAATCACGGTTTTGCTTCGTCGCACGAAATCGAATCCAGTTTTGATTGGTGAGGCTGGAGTTGGAAAAACCGCTGTAGTTGAGCTTCTTGCTCAAAAAATTTCGAAAGAACAAGTCCCATCACAACTAATTGGAAAGCGAATTTTTGAAATTGATTTAGCTGGAATGTTGGCTGGTACGAAATTTCGTGGTCAATTTGAAGAGCGGCTAAAAAATGTAATTCAAGCGCTTGAAAAACATCAAGAAATCATTGCATTTATTGATGAAATTCATCTTTTAGCAGGAACTGGCTCGGCGGAGGGCGCAATGGATGCGGCAAATATTTTAAAGCCAGCACTCGCTCGTGGAAAAATTAAACTAATCGGTGCCACAACTTTTGACGAATTTAAAAAATCGATTGAAAAAGATTCTGCATTAAATCGGCGTTTTCAATCTATTCAGGTTGAAGAACCAAGCTTAAATGAAACAATTGATATTTTAAAAGGTTTGCGAGAAAAATATGAAAAATATCATAATATTGAAGTTTCTGATGAAGTTTTGGGTGAAATCGTTGATATGAGCGCGAGGTATATTTTTGACCGCCAGATGCCAGATAAAGCTATTGATATTTTAGATGAGGCTGGCGCGCTAGCTGCAAGCAAGAAGGTGTCGAAACCGAATAAAATTTCAGAATTCTCGCGTGAGATTGAAAAATTAAATGAAAAGCAAATTCGAGCTGCAGAAAATGAAGATTTCGAAGGCGCGGCGCTCTATAAAACGCGAATTTCACAACTTAGAAAGAAACTTAGTGAAGAGGAGCAAAAAGCAAAAAGTTCGAAAAAAATTAATTTAACGAGTGATTATGTGGCGCGTGCAATTTCTTTAAAAACGAATATTCCGGTTCAAAAAATTTCAAAAAATCAGGTAAAAATTCTACAAAATCTTGAAAAGCATCTTTCGAAAAAGGTGATTGGTCAAAGTGAGGCGATTGAGAAAATTTCTAAAGCAATCCGCCGTAATAAATCTGGGATTTCAGATGAAAATCGCCCAATTGGCTCATTCATTTTTCTTGGCCCGACTGGTGTTGGAAAAACTGAACTTTCACGCCAGCTTGCAAATGAGGTTTTTGGCGGTTCGAAATCTTTAATTAAAATTGATATGAGTGAATTTGGCGAAAAACATAAAACTTCGCAACTTTTGGGTGCACCGGCTGGTTATGTTGGCTATGGTGAAGGTGGAACTTTAACGGAGAAGATTCGCCGTCAGCCATATTCCGTAGTGCTTTTTGATGAAATTGAAAAAGCTCACCCTGACACTTTTAATTTACTTTTGCAGCTTTTAGAAGATGGTGAATTAACGGATTCAGAAGGGCGAAAAGTTTCGTTCAAAAATACCGTTGTAATTTTAACGAGTAATCTTGGCGCAAGTGAAATGATGAATGAAAAATCGCTCGGGTTTGAGGCAGAAAGTTCTTCAAAAAAGAATCACTCAAAAAATGAAAAATTTGCTCGAAGGGCTCTTGAAAAAGTTCTAAAACCTGAACTTTTAAATCGATTTGATGGAATTATTACATTTCAATCGCTCTCGAGAACTGAAATTGGCAAGATTTTTGATATTCTTTTAGCTGATTTAAATAATCGATTGCTTCGAAAAGGTTTGAACTTGAAAGTTCGAAAATCGGCGAAAGATTTTATTATTGAAAAGGGCTATGATGCTAAAAATGGAGCAAGGCCGCTTAGGCGCGCAATTGAGGACTTGCTTGAACACAAATTAGCCGAGGAAATTCTGGCAAAAAATCCGCCAAAAGGGACGCAATTTGTGGCGAGTGCAAAAAATGGTGAAATTATAATTGAAGTTTCGAAAGATTAAGGAGAAAAAATGCGAAAAACAGAGAATTATTTAGTTCCAACAGTTGTTGAAGAGACTAATAGAGGTGAGCGAGCGTTTGATATTTATTCGCGGCTTTTAAAAGAACGAGTTATTTTTTTGGGTGAAGATGTGAATTCACACACAGCGAATGTTGTAGTGGCACAACTTCTTCATTTGGCTTTCGAAAATCCAGATGAAGATATTAAACTTTACATTAATAGTCCTGGCGGAAGTGTTTATGATGGTTTGGCAATTTATGACACGATTAAATTTATCAAACCAGATGTACAAACAATTGGAATCGGTTTGCAAGCTTCAATGGGGGCGTTTTTGCTGGCGGCTGGAACAAAAGGTAAGCGTGAAATTTTACCGAATTCTCGAGTAATGAT
>CAUROE010000001.1:0-21807 GCA_963526465.1 uncultured Saccharimonas sp. (SeqCode) | reverse complement strand
TCTCCAGACCTTTTCGAAAGATAAAATTCTTTCGAAATCACACTATTCGAACGAGAAAGGGAATTTCCAAAATTACACCTTGATTCAAGGCATTTTTCGCAAATAGGTTCGCCCAATTTCTGGCAAAAATAGCAATCATCTGGCGCAAAAGAGTTCAAAATTATTTCGTATATGCTTTTCTTCATAAAAAATAGTTTCTACCTCTTGATTATATAATAAAAGTGCGGTATAATAAAGTAAATTAATCTTATTTAGGAAATTTAATGCGGAGGAAAAATGGCTAGAAGACAAAATGATGATAGCTTTTTGAATGATGAATTGGAAGCTGCTTTCAATTTTGGTGATGATTTGATGGAGACTTCAGAAAATGAAGCTTTCAGCGGATCTGAACAGATTGAAATTACAGAAGAAGAAAATGAACTTCCTGGTCAATTAGCTGTTGATGTTTACGAAACAGAAGATAAGCTTTTTGTTAAAGCACGAACTGCGGGCGTGAATAAAAGTGACTTGGATGTTTCACTTTCAGATGGAACTTTAACGATTAGCGGCAGTCTAAATCCTGGTGATCAAGAGGGAATTATCGCTCACCATGCACAAGAATGCTACTGGGGAGAATTTAGCCGAACACTAACTCTTCCAGTTCCAATCAAAGAAGATGAAGTTGAAGCAATGTTGAAAGATGGAATTTTAACAATCAGCTTCACAAAAGTTAAAACTCAAGCAACACGAATTAAGGTTCTGTAGAAAAAATAAAATTCTCGAAGTATAAACTTCGGGATTTTTATTATATTAATTTATTTTTTAAAATTTACAAATTTTCAAATAAATAAAAAGACCTCTGAGAAGTGAAGTCTTTTTATTTATTATTTTATTATTCTTTATTAGTAATCGAATGGATAACGAAGTTTACAATTGCGTAAGCAAGGATTGCAATTACAAGACCAATAATAGCATACATAATTGTATTTTTAGCATTTTGAACAGCACCAGCATCACCACTTGAAAGCACATAGCGAATACCACCATAAATAAGCATAATCACACTAAGAATACCAATTATAAAGAGCATAATATTGATTGCAGTTGTGAAAATTGGAGAGTCGCCATCAAACAAGCTTGTTGGACCACCATTTTCTTCTTGAACACCTTTAGCACAGCTATCAGCCGACTTCAAACCGCCAGTAACTTTACAATCAGCAGCGTAAGCTGGAATTGTTGCAAATGTAGCAGCACCAACAGCGAATATTGTTGCGGCGGTCAATAGAGCCATTTTTACAATATTTTTCATTTTAAATTACATTTCCTTTCTTAAATTATATATACTTAAATTATATCAAATTTTTACTATTTTGCAAGTATTTTATTATTATCCATCATTCAACTTAACAAATTTAATTCTGAAGTTTTATGATTATCGATTACCACCCGCAACAGTATTAATAACAAAGTTCACAATTGCATATGCAAGGATTGCGATAATTAAACCTATAATAGAGTAGACGATTGTATTTTTTGCACTAGTAAGGGCAGCACTATTTCCAGCCGAAAGAACATATCGAATTCCGCCCCAAATAATCATAATAACCGCCATAACACCAATGATAAAGAACATTATATTTACAACATCTTTAGCAATATCACCAGCTGAACGAGTATCTTGTTGACCAGTTGAATCTGCACCTTGTTTTATTAAATCTGCTGCACTATTTGCATAAGCTTGTTTTTCGAAAAATCCAGCATTGAAGGCAAAAGAGCCAGTCACCGCAAGAATTAATCCAAAAGCTATTAAAATTTTCTTCATTTTATTCTCCTTATATTGTTTTAATTATTATTTGAGCTATTCGAACCGCTTGAACTTTGTCCTGAACTATTTTTACCATTTTGGTTTTTACTTTGTGATCCAGTATTAGTTGAGCCACTTGAATTATTAGATTCACTAGAATTGCCCGAGCTTCCAGATGATCCTCCACCGCCAACTCCTTTTCCGCTTGAAGCGTTAATAACGAAATTAACAATTGCGTAAGAGAGAATTGCAACCACTAAACCAATAATAGCATAAATTATCATTGTTTTGGCTCGAGTAATTGCTGATGGATTTCCAGCTGCTGTTATAAATGTTATTCCCGCGTAAATAATAACAATAACCGCCGCTATACCAACAACCCACAGGAGAATGGAGATTATATTTTTAGCAATATTTGTAGCATTTTTTGAATCACCAGAACAAACTGCAGTCTTTCCAGAAACAACATGTTTACAAGCGTTAAATGTTCCTCCACTACCATTAGTCCCATTAGTTTCACCTTCCGCAAAAGCGATAGGTGATAGAATTATTGAAAATAAAATACTACTTATTAAAATTATTTTTTTCATTATATTGACCCCGTTAGTAATCCGCCAAGAATTAAGTTAACAATTAGTGCGGCCGATATGATTACCACAATACCTACACAAGCGTAAATTAGTGCAGATTTCGCTTTCGAAATTGTTCCTGGATTTCCAGCTGCCGTTATAAATGTTAATCCCGCTACGATAATTATAATCACACAAATAATTCCAGCCCAGATAAAAGCAGTATTGAAAGCATTCTGCATTGAGGCATCACTAGCTTTGTTTTTATTTGAAGTATCAATTCCGTTTAATACTTTTGATTTATCAAAGGATGCTTCTGCTAAAAATTTATATTCTTTCATTATCCTAAAATCCCTAATATAAATGTTACTATTGTTGAAGCAAGAACCGCAATCACTAGTCCGATTATCGCATTAGTTAGTGATTTTTTAGCACCAGCAAGTTTTCCTGGGTCACCAACGGCAATCATATATTGATAACCTGCATAGATAATGAATCCTATTGCAGCGACACCAGCAATTCGAAAGGCCATATCAATAACATTCGCAACCACTGTCCAGACAAACTGTTCTAAAGTAACTTCACCCTTTCCGGATGGCCCAATATTTTTAATTTGACATCCGCCTTCACCAGATTTAGTTAATCCACGATACCAAGCGGGGAGACCAAAAAAAGTTTGATTATCATTACAACCAGCCGCATAAGCATTATTCGAAAAATATAAAACTGGCATAAAAGTTATAAAAATCGCTAGAATAATCTTTTTCATTATAAAATTCCTCCTGGAATAATCCATTCTAAGAACGCCCACATTAAAATATAAGCTATAATACCGATAATTGTATTCATAATCATCGTTTTAGCTTTCGAAACTTGTGCAGCATTATCGCGAGCGGTGATATACAGAACGCCAGCAAAAACAATCGAGCCAACTGCTGCGATTCCAACGCCAGTAGTTACTACAACTAAAACCATATTTAAAATATCTTCAATTTTCCAGTCTGAAGGGAGAATTGCAGTTTTTGCATCAGCAGGAGCTTCACTATTTTTACTATTATTACCATTTGGTGTGGTTAGATTTCCATTACCATCTTCCACAAGCTCTTCAGCAAAAGCATAGCTAGAGCCATAATTCGAAATAATAATACTCTGAAAAGCCGTAAAAAAGCTCGTCAAAACTAATCCAACTATTATTATATTTTTTATTTTGTTTACCATGATAATTATACTTTAAACCATTTTTAGGGAAAAAGCAAGTGTTTTATTCTAAAAACTTAATTTTAAGGTTGACAAAAGGGTTAAATTATGATAAAATCAGGTCATATGCAAACTTTGGCGAGGTTCAAAAAAGCAAAAACTCAAGATTTTCGAAATGTGTTTTTCATCGCGATCTTTACAGTAGTCGCAATCTTGGGATTTTTTAATTCGAATATCGCCCTTGCTCTTGATGGAGCAAAATGGACAGATTCTTCAAAAAATGGCATAACATATAATGGAAAAACATATTCAAAAGTTTCTAATACTTCAAGATTTCCAGAATCAATTCGTTCAAAAAAACTTTATGCCGAAAATTCTTCATTAAATGCTGGTAAAAACAAAACAACAGTAATCGCTCTTGATAATGAGAATGATGCTTCAAGCGGAAAAATTTATTCATTTGATGTAAGTGCACTTGGAAATGTAAAACAAAACGGCGAAGCACAAGATGTTAAAGTTGATGGCGTTTCGAAAAATGAAGATAAATCACTTTGTAGTGTTGAAGGTGGCGGTGGCTGGATGGTTTGTATGGTCGCTAATACGATTTCGAAATGGATGGATGGTATTTATGACTGGCTCCAAGCATTTTTGCGAGTGCAACCACTTTACACATCAAATCAATCTGGTCTTTTTCAAGTTTGGGATTATATGCGAAATGTTGCAAACGTCTTTTTTGTGATTGGATTTGTTTTTGTAATTTATTCGCAAGTAACAGGTTTTGGAATTAGCAATTATGGAATTAAGAAATTATTACCAAAGCTAATTATTGCAGCAATTTTAATTAATGTTTCTTATTATATTTGTGCGATTTTAGTTGATATTTCGAATATTTTAGGTGCACAAACTCAAAATCTTTTGATTGGAATTAGAGATAGTATTTTTAATAATGGCGGTGAAAATAAGATAAAAACAGCTAATCTTGATTGGTCAAATATGACCGCTGCAGTTTTGAGCGGAACTGGCGTGGTGGCTTATGGCGCTTACACCGTAACGGTTGCAACTATGGGTAATATTGGCGCAGCAGTAATGATGATTCTTGGAGCACTAGTTGCAGTAATTTATTCAGCAGTTGTAGCTTTAGTGATTTTAGCTGCACGACAGGCAATTATTATTGTTTTAGTTTTCTTAGCGCCACTTGCATTTGCGGCGAATATTTTGCCAAATACTGAAAAATGGTTCGAAAAATGGAAAGATTTATTCACTACAATGCTCGTGATGTATCCGTTAATTTCTCTGCTTTTTGGAGGTTCGCAATTAATTGGAACAACAATTATTGCAAGTTCGAACGGTAGCTTTTTAATTTTCTTACTTGGTGCTGTAGTACAAGTTGTGCCGCTAGCGATTACGCCAACAATTATGCGAATTAGCGGTAGTCTGCTTGGTAAATTTGCTGGAATTATCAATAATCCAAACAAAGGTCCGGTTGATCGTGTAAAGAAATTCCTTTCAGAAAACCAAGAAATGTATCGAAATCATGCGATCGCAAAAAATCCAAATTCATTGCCTGTACGAATTGGCCAAATGAGCTATAACCGCCAACGCCGAATTGGTGCTTCGAAATCAATTGCAGAATTATATCAAAAAGAACGCTTTACGGAGCTTGAAAATGAAAGACGAGATGCAATTCAAAATATGCCGGAAGGTTCGAATGCGTTTTCGAACATGTATTATAATGCTCGCAAAAAGCATTTAATAAATTCAGATACTCAGTATCAAGAAATGTTAGCCACTGAAGCTCTAAATCGTGCGACCGCAAGTACAAATGCTGGGCTTTCGCAAATTAAAGCAGAATTATTTAATTCAACGCTCAAAAAAGATGATAATGGAAACATTACCGGTGTTGTTGATTTAAGCGAAGCATCACTAAAGGCTTTACGCGGGAAATTTGGCGAGCAAGCACTTCGATTTGTTGATAATATGAATCAAACAAATGCGCTTAAACTTGCTGAAAAGAATAATAATCTTTCACTCAATAATGCAATGGCAAATAACATGCGCTACAGCAACGACTTGCTCGAAACCGCATCTGGCGTTCGTGGTGAAGCCGGAAAAGTCTCGGCACTTGCAAGTTCTTTAGTGGCAGCTTCGAAAGAGAACAAAGAAGAAGTCGAATCACTCACAAACCTTACAAAATCACTTAATTTTTCAGGCAATGATTATAGTGAAATCTTTTCGAAAAATATGGGTGAAAAAATCCAGAAAGATGGAATTGATTTCGAAATTACTAAAAACTTACGCGCTGCAACAGCCGAAAAGTTTATGGGAACAACTGACTTGAAAGGTGCAATTGATTCACTTGGTAAAACTGAAATTGGTGGAGAATTGAACGCTAACCGAAACGACTTAGTTGAAGCTTTCAAGAAAACCAAAAAAGACGATCTTCAATTTATTGGTGGTGCAGCACTTGAAAATATTGCTGTAAATGGAATGAATTCGAAAGAAGTTTATAATGCTATTCACGACAATTACGCTAAAAATGTTTCAGACGATAAAATTATTAAAGCTTCAAATGACGCAATGAAAATCATTTGGGATAAATCAGCAATTTCGAATATGTCGAATGAAACTATTAGATCCACACTCGAAAGTGTTAAGGCGATTAACGAAAACCCTTCAGAGTACGGAAAACTCAATGCCGTGCAAGGTGCTGAAATTCGCAAAATGCTTAAAGAGATTGAACGAAATAATAGAGATCTTTATGATAAAGTTTTGGGTGGAAATTGGAAGCCTGAAAATATTAAAGATAAGAAATAGGCAGAATCTAAATGTTTTGCCTATTTTATTTTTAAGCTTTATTTTTTTTCGAAAATATGTTAAAATTAATATTATTGAAATAAGGAGAAGTGGGCAAATAAAGAATGAGCGTTTATAAAGTTCCTCAAGACGTTGAGGCTGATGACAAATTGCTTGGGCCGTTTAACTTTCGGCAATTCATTTACCTGATTATTGTGGCAGGCTGTATTGCGCTGGAGATTTTTCTTTGGGGAATTTTCCCGGGGCTAATTATTTTACCACTACCTATTATTATCTTTTTTGGTGCGCTTGCTTTACCGCTTCGAAAAGACCAACCAATGGAAACTTATCTTGCAGCAGTTGTTTCATTTTATTTAAAACCAAACAAGCGTTTTTGGCAGCCGGATGGCGTAGAACATTTAATTCAAATTTCTGCACCAGTAAATAGAGAAGAGCACCTCACAAAAGAACTTTCACAAAATGAAGCCTCACGTAGACTTAGCTACTTAGCAGATATTGTTGATACTGAAGGGTGGGCCATTAAACACTCTATTGCGCCAGTTAATACAACTGTTCGTGAAGAATATTCAAATGAAGCTCGTGCAGCCGAAGATATGTTTGATAATTCACGAGTTTCTTCGAATGTTGATAATTTATTAAACCAACACGATCAGCGACGAAAACAGCAAATTATGCAAAACCTTGATATGGCCCGAAATTTAGCACAATTTACAGATGAAAATTCGGAAAACATTCAAGACAAAACTTATTATTTTGACCCTAAAAATCGATACGAAGGTTCAGACAATATTAAATTTGAAGATGTTCAAGTTTCAGAACCAGCTGAAGCTAAGCCAACAGCCTTTTCTCAGAATCAGCAAAATCAATACCAAATGAATTTTAACCACAATCAGCCACAAATGCAAAATGGGGCTTTTTCGAATTGGCAAAATTGGAATCAATCGCAAGTACAAAATTATAATAATTTTCAGCAAAATAAAAATTGGCAAAATCAACCGCAGCAAAATTTTGATGAAAATATTCATTTAAATTACAATCCTTATCCAGATTCAATGAATCAAACAGTTATTTCACCAAATTGGCAAAATCAACCGCAGCAATTTACGCAGTCTTCACCACAGCCACTTTCGAATTTTGCACCACCTGCACCACAACCAGCTCAACAATCAGAGCCACAAAACCATTTCGAAAATCCGCCAGATGATTTTAATCAAGATTTAGAAGGAATTAATAACAGTTTTGAACGAATTAGGCAAATTAATGAAACTGTTGAGCATGAAAAGCGAGATCCGAAAGTTAGAATTTCTATCAATCCAGAGAATAATCCTTTTGTAAATAGAAGACATCTCACAGAACGAGAATCTGCAAATAAGATCAGCGCAGAAATGAAAAGATTAGTTTCAGAGGGAAAAGATCTTTCGGTGGAAACACTTGCACGCCAAGCAAACAAACTAGCAGATAAAGAAAAGAAAGCCCAAGAAAATTCGAAAGAGGTCGACTTGGGTGAAAAAGAAGTAGTAATTTCATTGAGGTAATATGAACAATAATCAAGTTAATAATCAACAAAATCAGAGCCAAAACCAAACAAATATAAATACTCCAACAAATCCATCTTCAACACAAAATTCGCTTGAAATCGCCGAACTTCGCGAAGGAATGGTTGTAATGCGCGACGGAAGCTTTCGTGCTGTTATTGCTTGCAAATCAATTAACTTCGATCTTATGAGCGCACGAGAACGTGAGGGTGTGGAATATTCTTATCAAAGTTTTTTGAACGCATTAACTTTTCCAATTCAGATTTTGGTTCGCTCACAACGAGTTGATATTGAACCATATTTAAATAAATTGGCTGAAATTCAAGTAGCACAAGATAATATGTTGCTTGGCGACTTAATGGAAGATTACATTAACTTTATTGATAGCCTTAGCCGAAGTGCGAATATTATGGATAAATCTTTCTTTATTGTGGTTCCTTATTATCCGAGTGGTGATTTAAATAATTTAAAGGGTTCAGCAAAAGGATTTTTTGGTAAAATTTTTGCGAAACCGGGTGCTCAAATTTCGAAAATCGACCGCAACACTTGGGATAAAGCACGCGAAGAAATTAAAAAACGCGTTGATTCAATTACTGGCGGTCTTTACCAAATGGGAATTAAATCAGTTCAACTGAACACCAAAGAGCTCGGTGAACTTTATTATAATGTTTATAACCCAGATACGGCCGTTTATGAACCTTTGGGCGATTTTCGTGATACGGCAAGTTTATTCGTTCGAAAAGCTGAAGGTGAGCGACCAGATCAAGGAGGATTTTAATTATGGCAAAGAAAAAAGATGCGGTTGATATTGCAGCCCAACAGCGAGCACAAGAACAAGCCGAAGTTGAACAAGCGTTTTTAACTGGTATTAACACTTTGCGAGATTTAATCGCACCATCAAGCCTTGAATTCCACTCGAGCTATTTTCGACTTGGCACAAAATATGGTCAAACAATTTATGTTTATGGTTATCCCCGCCAGCTTTATACTGGATGGGCTTCGCCAATCTTAAATGCTGATGAAGTTTTAGATGTTTCAATGTTTATCTATCCTGTTGAAACTGAAATTGTCATGAAAAACCTTCGTCGAAAAGTTACTCAGCTTGAAGCTGATCTTTCGATTAACAACGAAAAAGGTAGAACCCGAGATCCAGCGCTTGAAGCTGCTTTGAACGATGCTGAAGAGCTCCGAGATCAATTACAACTTGGTGCTGAAAAATTCTTCCGCTTCGGCTTATATTTAACAATTTACGCCGACAGTCTTGATGAGCTTAATTTTGTTCGAAGCAAAGTTGAAACAATGCTTGGCCAGCAAATGCTGTTTTCTAAAGTTGCGTCAAGCCAGCAAGAGCAAGGTTTAAAATCTGCCGTTCCACAACTTTCCGACCAACTACAAATTCGGCGAAACATGAACACTGGTGCAATTTCAACTTCATTTCCATTTACTTCCGCCGATTTAACCCAAGAAAACGGTGTTCTTTATGGCGTTAATATGCACAATAATGGGCTCGTAATTTTTGACCGCTATACACTCGAAAATGCAAACATGGTGGTTTTCGCAAAATCTGGTGCTGGTAAATCTTTCACAGTAAAACTTGAAGCTCTTCGAACGATGATGATGGGTGCAGAAGTCTTAATTATTGACCCAGAAAATGAATATCAAAAATTGAGCGATGCTGTTGGCGGAAGTTATATTCGCCTCAGCTTAAACTCGGATGTTCGAATTAATCCTTTCGATTTACCGCACGTTATTGATGCAGAAGAAGCGGATAACGCGCTTCGTGCAAATATTGTAACGCTTCACGGTCTATTTCGTTTAATGCTTGGCGGAACTAGTGCAGGGCAATCAATTGGGCTTTCACCAAACGAAGAAGCTGACCTTGATCAAGCAATCATTGACACTTACGCTCGAGCTGGAATCACTTCAGATCCGCTCACACATAATTCAACACCACCAACAATTCATAACCTTTACGACACCTTAGTACATATGGATGGTAGTGGCCCAAGCTTGGCGCAACGCCTTCGAAAATACACAACTGGAACTTTCGCAGGAATTTTCTCGCAACAATCAAATATCGATATTAATAATTCGATGGTGGTGTTTAACATTCGTGACCTTGAAGATGAGCTTCGCCCAGTTGCGATGTACATTGTGCTATCACACATCTGGAATATAGTGCGTTCCGAACAGAAAAAGCGAATGCTTATCGTGGATGAAGCTTGGCAGTTAATGAAATACGACGATTCAGCAAACTTTTTGTTCAGTTTAGCAAAACGCGCTCGAAAATATTATCTTGGCCTTACTACAATTTCGCAGGACGTTGAAGACTTTATGGGTTCAAAAATGGGCCGAGCGATTGTTTCGAACAGCTCAATGCAGCTACTTTTAAAACAATCTTCAAGTGCAGTCGATGTTTTGAGCGATGTCTTTAAATTAACCGAAGAAGAACGAAAGCGCCTTTCGAACTTCCCAGTTGGGCAAGGATTATTCTTTGCAGGCCAAAATCACGTTCATATTCAAATCATCGCCAGCGACACCGAACATCAGCTTATTTCAACCAGCCCAAATAGTTCAAAAAACCGCCAGGGTGATAATATGATGACTAACGGTTATGCCGACCCGAATGAATTATTTTAAGCTTGAAGCACAAGCGTAAATGTGGTAAAATTAATTTATAAATTATAGAGTTTTAGGAATAAAATGGGAGCAGCTAGAGATTTCGAAAGAGATGAAAATCTTGATTTTAGCGACTTGAGTGATTCGAATCAATCTGCGCTCGAACGAGCAAAAAGTAGATGGGGAAACGCTGAAGTTATTCGAGGAAATGACGGTTATAATCCGTCTGCTTTGGCGAGTGCCGAAAATTCTTCAACCTCTACTGCTTCAAATTCTGAAATTAGCGATTCCGAAACACTTTCGAAAGATTCAAAACCCGTACAATCTGGCGGCTGGCAAAACAATGTGAGCGGCGGCGGAACACATAAATCTCGCAACGCAGCAAACTCAGCAGGAGGTGGTTGGAAAAACCGTGCAAAATCATTCTTCAAAAATAAAGGAGCAATGGCGGCAACTGGTGGCCTTCTTGGCGGTGGTGGTGCATTTATTTTTGTAATTTCAACAGGAATTGCTTCACTTGCACCAGTCCATATTCAAGAAATTATTACCGAAAAACTCAATTCTGCCTCAACAAGTATGAATAATCGCTCTGTTAAAGTAATGAAAATCAAAGTAAAAGGAGTTAACTGTCAGCCAGCCGGTTTGGTTTGTCGAATGTCAAAAGTAACAGACCGAAATATAAAAAATCTTGAAAAAGCCGGCTTTGAAGTTAAAACCTCAGATAAAGAGAGCCTTTTTGGAAGAAAAACAATAACAGAGCTAAGATACAACAAAAATGGCCAAAGTATTGATATTAAAAATAATTCTTCTGATATTAAAAATATTCTAACTAAAAACCCAGATGTGCGGCAAGCTTTTCGCCGTGGTTTTAGCGGGCGTTTTGCATCTTTTCTTGATAAATCTTGGCAAAAGCTAAAGGGTTGGTTTAACTTTCGAAAAGCTAAAAAAGACAATAAAGGCAAAACTGAGGACGAAATTGACGACGATATAAAGAAAACAGCAAACGACCATAGTAAAGATGGAGAAACTGATTCTAAGAAATTACCAGGTGATAAAGATGATGTTGACGACAAAGGTAATAATAAAGCTCAAAAAGGTGATGAAGGAACTAGAAAAGTTAAAGAAAAACTAAAAACTTATAAAGATAAGCTTAAAAAAGGCGCACAAAGTGTATCTGAAAAAGCCGCCATGGGGTTGGAAATACTTGAAGGTGCGAGCAGCACATTAAATAGCTTAAATGCGGTAGACAAAGTTTGTGGAGTTTATGCATTAGTTTCAATGGGTTGGAGTGTTGCTAAGATAGCTAAAGTTGAAGTGTTAGCTCAATTTGGTTTATCTTTCCTCTCGATGGCTTCAAAAATTAAAGCTGGTGAAGCAACTCAACAAGAAGTTACGGCACAAGGTAATAATTTAATGGGAATCGCCAATAAAAAAGATTCTAAAGAAAATAAAAATCCTGATAGTAAAAATTCTAATACTTCAAGGCTAAAAAACGCTTTTGCTTTTTTTGCAGATTCCACATCAAATAACGACCGTATCAAAAGCGCCACTGAATCGCAAGGTTGGCGAGCAGTAGCTTATGATGACCGAGTTTCGAAATTAGATGATTCAGCAAAGGACTACCAGGTTGGAATTACTGGATGGTTCGCAAGTTTAATGAATACATTAACTACAGGAATGGTGGGTTGGTTTATACGACAAAGCTGTAAAGTTGCGGGTATAGTTACTGCAGTAATAGGTATAGCTCAAGTGGCATTAACAATACTTAAATGTATGGGAACTGGTTTTTTTGGTTGTATTGGTGATGTAATAAAAGTAGCAATATGGGCAGTAGCATTAGGATTAGCTCTTTCTGTTGCCGCAGAGATACTAAAAAATCAGGCCATGGGTGCAATTTCGAAATATGTGAGTGAAGGTTTAACCGGCACGATTCTAAATGATTCAACAACTGGCGAGAATTTTGGAAACGCTATAATGTCAGGCTCTGCGGCAATGATGGCGAAGAACTCAATGGCCGGAAGTGGTGGTGTTTTAACCAAGTCTCAAGCAATTGCATTTCGCCAAGAGACCGACCGTCAGATTGCTGAAAACGCTGAAGACATTCGAAAAACTCACAGTCCATTCGATCCAACTACACGGCATACTTTCTTAGGTTCGATTGTAAGTAATATGATGCCCTATGCTGGAACTTTGGGCTCAATTAAAGGTTTATTACCATCAATGATTGGCGGGGCACAGAGATCATTCGCATCAATTACGCCAGGAGCAAGCGCAGCTAATAGTGCAAACTTTGCAGCCAATATGGAAACCTGTGAAGATAAATCAATTACGGATACTGGTGCCGCAACCGATATTTTTTGTAATGTTTATACTGGTATTGATATGGGCATTGCTGAAACTGATACTGAAGAAGTTGTTAATAAACTTAAAGAATGGGGCGATATTGTAGAAAAAGAAAATAGTAGTGAAACAAATAATCTATTAGATACATTTAGTATGAGTGGAGACTTGAAAAAATATGATAAATATTGCTTCAATCGAAAATCACCAATCGGAACATCAGAAGATGACGATGATGAAACTCGTGGCGGAATTTGTAATACCGAAAAAAATCCTAAAGCAAACTGGTATTCACTATTTTTGACTGATCTTCGAACAGAGATGGGAATGAATGAAGAATTTAAGCCAGATTCAAGCGGAGGAAGTCGTGGAAATAATAGCTCATCTAATTCAAAAGGAGGAGTAGATCCAGAATTATCAAAATTAAGTGGTGAATTTATTTGGCCGCTTAAAAATACTAAAGTTAAAAATGGAAAGATACAGGGAGTATCAGACGATCAAGGCTTTAACACACCAGTTCGACAAAACCACCCAGCTATCGATTTCGCTAATGAAGAAAAAGGGTGGACACACGGGGCGCAAGTGTATGCCGTAGCGGATGGTGAGGTTGTTAATGGTGGTTTCGATGTAGCCCCATATAATGGATGTAAATACGGAACAGCCGATATGATGGGCGGTCCACATGCCGTAATCATTAAACATAAAGGAGATGTCTATTCTTTCTATTGGCATATGGATTCACACTCAGTTAAAACTGGAGAGAAAGTTAAGAAAGGTCAGGCTATTGGAACTATAGGAAACTATGGCTGTTCATATGGATCGCACTTACATTTCGAACTTTCGAAAGATTCCGCAATACCATCAACATCAGCATCTTTCTACCCACCAGATTTAATTAAACAGGACACATAATGTATAAAAAAATATCATCAATTATTTTAATCTCGTTGATTTTAGCCTCCACTCTTTCAAATATTGCTAGGGCTGAGTTTAATGAACGTTTTTATAAACTGAATGATATAATCTATTACGATGCAGGTGAGGATTGCGCTCCAGCTTCTAGCGGCAATATGGCAGACATAAATCTTGAAGGTAACGATAATGCTGAAAAGATTTGGAACTTTTTTAAATCGAAAGGTTTAACGGATGAACAAACTGCTGGTGTTATGGGAAGCCTCTGGGGTGAATCTAACCATTTTCAGCCAGATTTAATTGAAGCTGGAAGCGGAATTGGCTATGGTATTGCCCAGTGGTCATTCGGGCGGCGAACAAACCTCGAAAATTATGCTAAAGAAAGAGGAAAACCAGCGTCCGACCTTGGCGTTCAGCTAAATTTCTTGTGGCAAGAGCTGGAAGGTCCAGAAAATAGAGCTCTTAATATGGTAAAATCAGCATCAACAGTCCGAGAGGCCACCATAGCCTGGACTAATGGTTTCGAAAGACCAAGGGAAGACCTACGACCTGCCCGTATTAAAGAAGGTGAAGAAGTTGGAAATAAAATGCTTTCACAATTCGCAGGAAAAGGTTCTAGCGGTAGAGGAAAAGCTTCAGGACCTATAACTTTTATCGGAGATTCAATTACAGTCGGCGTTCAAGATAAATTATCATCAACATTTAGCGGTTCAAATGTATCCGCAACAGTTGGTGATTCAATTGCTGCTGCAACATCAAAATTACCAAATACAATTCATGATACGGTCGTTATTAACTTAGGAACTAACGATAACTTTGATGAAAATGCCGCAGAAGCTTTAGTCGGCAAGCTTAAAGGTAAGAAAATTTATTGGGTAAATAACTTTTCGAAAAACCAAAATGTTGATTATAATGTAGTGAACCAAAAACTTTCAGCTTTCACATCTAGACACAACGAAGTGAAGATTTTAGATTGGAAGAGTTATGTTGAAAAAAATGGCGGTAGAGATAAACTTTATGCGGCAGATGGAGTTCATCATAGTACAGAAGGTCAAGAAGCTTACATAAAATTCCTTAAAGATGAAATCGCAAATGATGGAAACAGCTCTTCAAATTCATCAGGAAGCTGTAGCTCGTCTTCAGGAGGAAAACTTGGAAATGCGACAATCGTAGATAGAGCAATGGAACTTGCCCGCCCAGAATCAGAAAAAGCAGCTGCTTATGCCGGAGAGGTGACAGATAAACAGATGGAAGCTTTGCGTGCAACTGGCTTAATTAATTATAGTGAACCATACGTTCAAAAAGGTATGAGTTGTGATGCTTTCGTTTCTATAGTTATGAGCACAACTGTTGATCCAGAATACGCTAAGCATTGTTGTGGCGTTGCAAATCTTGTTCAATATATGCGCAGTAACCCAGATAAATATGAGAAAATCCCTTATAATGGAAGTACAAGCAATATGAAGCCAGGCGATATTATATCATCTGGAACTGGTGGTGGAGCTGCGGCTCACATAGAATTCTATGTTCAGGTTAACGGTGAAGATAAAGTTGCAAATGCTGGACACAGTAGAACGACTGGTGTTATTGAGCCAATGAATCTTCAAATTATGGAAAGCCTCGGCGAAGTTGAAGTTTGGCGATGGAAAGGTTAAGATATGCAAAATATTGATAATTCTACTAAAGTTAAAATTTATTCTGTTTTGGCCATTTTTGGAATACTATCGTTAGTAATTATAGGCTGGTGGATTTGGTCTGATATTTATTGCGGTAAATTATTACTCAGCATTGCGCCAGAAAGTTCAAATATAACAATCAACGGCAAAAAAATCCAAAACGGAACTCACACAATGACACCAGGCAAATATAAAGTTGAAGTATTAAAGGACGGTTTCGAAAGCGCCTCGAAAGAGTTCGAAATTAAATCTGGTCAAAAAACAAATATTTCATTAGCTTTAGCTCAAAATGATCCAAACGGAACTTGGTATAATGAACATGAGAAAGACGATATAATTAGAAGTGGCGCTGGCTATGCAAAAATAACAGAAACAATGAAGAAATTGACCGAAAAGCACCCTATAGTTAAACATTTGCCATACACAAACGCGACAAGAACATCGTTGCCTACAGGATTTTCAATAACCTATAATCTAGATACGAAAGATAAAACAGAAGTTAAAGATATATCGGTTAGAATATTTAGTAAATGTAATAGTTCGAACTATGATTTTTACAAAGATTTAGCAACAAATTGGCTTGAATCTAAAGAAAAGAATATCTTCAAAAAATATAAAGTTGATTTTATAGATCCAACTTGTAGCCTTCATTAATAGATTTTATTTAAATAACCTCTGCTATTCCAGCGAGGTTATTTTACAATCTTCAACCTTAATTTCATTTGTTGAAGTAATAATTGTTTGATATTTCGAAAAATGCTTAGTTAACAATTTCTGTCGATCATCATCAAGCTCAGAAAAAACATCATCCAAAAGAACAATTGGTCTTTTAGAAGTTAAATCAGCTAAAATATCAGTTTCAATAAATTTCAGAGCTAAAACTAAACTTCTATTTTCACCCCGACTCGCCACATTTTGTGCCAGCTTTTTATTAAAAATAAATTGAATATCATGCTTGTGTGGGCCAAAATTTGTATAACCCAGAATCTTATCACGTTCAATATTTTCACTTAAAATAGCTAAAATTTCATTTTTCGAAACCTTTTCACCTAAATAATCAATTTTAATTTCATCTTTAACACCTGAAATTTCAAAATAAACTTCCTCAATTTTTGAATTTAAAAGCTCTAAAAAATCTTGTCTTTTAGAGATTATTTCTGCGCCATATTCCGCCAACATCAAGTTCCAAGGAAAAATCTCATCTTTCGAAACATTATCGCGTTTCAAAAGATTATTGCGTTGCTTTAAAGCCTTGTTATATCTTGCAAGAGCTAATTGAAAACTGGGGAAAATTTGCGAAAGAAAATAATCTAAAAAATTTCTTCGCCGTGTTGGTGATCCACTTAAAAGTTGCAAGTCGTCTGGCTCGAAAAGTACAACAGGAATACGCAAATTAGCACTCAAGCGTGCTTTTTTATTTCCATCAACAAGGAACTGTTTTTTTGATTTTTGAACAGCATCATTAAAAATAATCGTTCTTAACGAATCTTTTGAATCTTTTAAATCAATTCGAAACCAGCTCGATCCATCATTTCTTAAAATTTCTTTATCGCTCGAGCGAAAACTCGTGCCCTGCAGTGCAAAATAAATTGCCTCAAGAAGAGAAGTTTTTCCGCTACCATTAGCACCAGAAATAAGAGTTGATTTTTCGCCAATTTCTAAAATAAAATCAGAATGTGTTCGAAAATTCTGAACTCTCAGAGTTTTTAAAATCATTTAAATCCTAACTTTTCAGTGGCATCACGATATGGATATAATCATCGCTTTCAGTACTTTTAAAAACTGTTGGCGCAAGTTTACCAGAAAATCCAAAAGAAACTTCGGGCGATTTAATTGCTGATAAAGCTTGCTTAATATAATTAACATTTAGAGTGACTTCGCCACCGCCAGTAATTTCGGCTTCAGTTTCAGATGTACTTTCGCCAATTTCACTCGCAATTGTATGAATTGATAATTTCGAAGTTTCTTCATCAGCTCGTAAAGTAATGCTTCCACCAGAATCTCTCGTAAAAACTTCAGCAACTTTAATTGTTTGCATAAAATCAGCCCGTTTCATCTTCAAAACAGTTTCAGTTGATTCTGGGATTAATCGCCGATATTCAACATATTTTCCATCAATTAAATTGCTCACAACCAGAATTTCGCCAACCATAAATTGAATTTGATTGTCATTGATTAAGATTTCAATTTCATCAAGTTTTTCAGGAATTACACCTGAAACCTTTTTTAAAACATTACTTGGTACGAGCGATTCAAATTCTTGGTCTGTTTCGAAAAGCTTGCGTTCACTTAAACGATACCCATCAGTTGCCGCCATATAAATATTATTTTCAAAAGTGTGAAGAAAAACTCCAGTTAAGATTGGGCGGGAAGTATCATTACTTACAGTATCAACTTGACTGACCGACTCTTTAAAAATATCAGAACCAATAAAGAATCTTGCAATAGGTTCATCAATAGTTGGTATCTCTGGAAATTCTTCAGCTAAACTACCATTAATTTTTGATTTATAATTTCCACTTTCTATTGAAATATTTCCACCATTAACTTTAAAAGAAACTTCGCTATTTGAAGGTAAACTATCAATAAAACTTTTTGTTAGTTTTTCTGGCATTAAAATGGATCCTGTTTTTTCAATTCTTGCACTAATTTTTTGTGAAATTGCAATTTCTAAATTTGTAGCAGCAACTAGAAGTCTTGAACCATCTGTTTGAAAAAGAATATATTCAGAACTTGGCAAGCTAGTTTTACTACTTGCAATTCCTGAGATATTATTGAGTGCTTTAGATAAATCATCTTTTTTAAAAGTCAGTTCCATAAAAATTTAAATCCTTTTTCTTAAAAAGTGGTAATTATAATAATAGGTATTGTGGAAACTGTGGAAAACCAAGCTTTCACTACTTAAAATTATACCATTTTTTGTGTGGAAAATCAAAGTAAAACTTTCTGAAAAACTTTGTGGAAAAATAACAACTTTTCCATAATTTTAAGCTTTTGAAAATATACACAACCAACCTGTGTAAAACTTTGGTGATTTTTTAGGTAAGATTTAAATAACTTTCACTCAACAAATTAGCTATTTTTCCACAAGCTTTCAACATTTTATTAAAATATTATAGAAGTAATGTCAAACATAATAAAAAAATAAAAATAATATTTTGCAATCTTGGTAAGGAGAAGATTATGTATTTCTATTATAAATAAATAAAATATAATTTAAAAAAGTCAAAAGTAAACAGAAAATAACTGTTCGCTTTTTATGAACTAAACTAAAATGATTGTCAAATTAACAGATATAAAAATAGAGCATTCATAGCTCTATTCATAAATTAAATCTCGTAATCCTTCAATTTGTGAACGAATTTCGGCATCTAATTTAATGCTTTTTTCGATTTTCGAAACTCCATTCATAATAGTTGAGTGATCTCGTGAAAATTCTTTACCGATTTGTGGGAAGCTCATTTTTAGCTCATACTTCATCAAATAGCAGGCTGTTTGACGGGCATGATTGATATCTTTTTGCCGAGATTTACTTAAAATATCTTCTTTTGAAACTCCGAAATACTTAGCGGTTTTATCAATAATTTTTTTTGAGTTTAAGTGATTTGGCCTTGTTGGCCGGCTATTTTGAATTAAACCTTGTGCAAGTTCGAGACTTGGCTTGATGTTTCTAAGTTCCGCCATTGCAATTAGTTGAGTAACTGCTCCAATAATTTCTCGAATATTTGTACGATAATTTTCAGCGATAAATTCTGAAACTTCTGGTTCAAGTTTAACTTTTTCGTGTTCAGCGCGAGCTTCAACGATACTCTGGCGAGTTTCGAAATCTGGTAGCTGAATATCAACCATCATTCCACTTTCGAAACGACTTTTTAGCCTGTCTGTTAAAGTTGGGATACTAGAAGGTGCACGATCACTTGAAAGAATTATCTGCTTATTTACGCGATGAAGTTCATTAAAGGTGTGAAAAAATTCCTCTTGAGTTTTATCTTTTCCATAAATAAACTGAATATCATCAACAATTAAAACATCAACATTTCGATATTTATCGGCATAGCCTTGCTTTTTTGAACGCACATTTTCCAGAAAATCACGATAAAAATTCTCAATTGTAATATAAAGAACAGTCATTTCTGGATGCTTTTCTTCAATTGCGTTTCCGATCGCTTGCATCAAGTGAGTTTTACCAAGGCCGGAATCACCATAAAAATAAAGTGGATTATATTTTTTACCAGGATTTTCTGCGACATTTTGACTAACAAAATATGCTAATTCATTTGAGCCACCAACAATGAAATTTTCGAAAGTGTAATCTTTATTTAGACCACTAGAATGTTTAGCTTTTTCAGTTTTCTTCTTGATCAAATCCTCAACAGAAGGTTTTTTTAGAGAAGGTGCTGGGATTTCTTCGGCCTGTTTTTTGAGCTTTTTTGTAGAAATAACCTCAAAAGAAATAATTTCGGGATTTTTACCGTTATTTCGAAAAGCTTTCTTAATATGTTCGATATATTTTTTCTTGATAGTGTTAGTTATGAAAGAATTTTTAGCACCAATAACTGCATGATCATTTTCTAAAGATAAAAGTTGTGTGTCAGCAAACCAAGTCTTAAAATTCGCGCCTTGAATTTTAGGATCCATTTCGAGTTCAGCTAAGATATTTTTCCACAACTCATTCATAATTCTATTCTATAACATTTTTGAGTTTTCCACAACCTAAAATTTTAAGAAATAAAAAATATGTTATAATTTTTGAAAAGTAGAAGAATTTTTCCACATTTTTTAAACACTACTGTAATATCTGTGGAAAAGTCCTTGTTTTTTGTGGAAAACTATGATATACTACAAAATGAATTTAGTAAAATTTCAAGTTTAATCAACAGATTAAAAAGCTTATGAAAAGTAATCAACTTGATTTTTTTAATATTAAATTGTAAAATAGGATAGATATGCCAAAAAGAACACATCAACCACATAAACGACATCGTGCGAAAACTCACGGTTTTCGAAATAAGATGTCTTCAAAGGCTGGAATTAAAGTTCTAAAACGACGCCGACTAAAAGGCCGAAAACGACTTACAGTCTAAAAATAATCTCACTCCAAGCGAGTGATTTTATTTTTACTTGATTTTACATTTCGTTTATGCTAAAATATTTTGGATATTTTAGAAAAGGAGGAGGGAATGAGGAAAAGTTTAATTATTGGTTTTTTCGCTTTTTTTATCGCTCTTATTTTTTCGAAAAATACTTTTGCGGAAGATAAAAAGATCTATATCTCGCGAGTTTATGCTACTGATTCGAAGGAATTTGTTGAACTTTTTAATAGTGGTGAAGATTATAAATTTAAAGAAATTTCGCTTAAAAATAATCAAAAACAAATTGAAATCGCGAAAGTTCAAAATGGAATTTTTAAATCGCAAGAATATATGACTTTTGCACAAAATGCCCAGAATTCTGATGTGAAGTTTAAGGAAGAATTTCGAAATATTGATACTATTGGCCAGCAGCCTATTTTAGGGCTTTATATTGATGGTGAATTGAAAGATTATATTTGTTCTGATGAAAAGAGATGCATTAAGGGGTTAGTTAAAAATTCAACTGATTTAAAACCTAGCAATAAGGGCGTTGAGAAAATTGCTGTTTCGAAATCTGAGATACTCAAAAATGGCGATAAAATGACCGCTGTTGAAGTTCGAAATAATTATAATTTTGGTTTACGAAATCTTGATAATTATTCACCAAGATTTGGTGGATTAAAGCTTGAAAAAACAGAAAATTTAAATGATAAAAAAGATGAATTAGGAAAAAAACCTGAAGCTCCTAAAAGAGAAGATAAAGCTGAAGCTGAAGATAAAAAAGTTTTAAATCCTGAAAATGAGGACTCTGAAAAGGTAAAAGAAGAAAATAAAGCTAATACAAATGAAGAAAAAAGTATTTTTAAAGATTCAAATAATTTTAAAAATGAGAAAAATATAGTTTTTAGCCAAGATAAGCAACCAGAACCGCCAGAAAAAAATACTAAAAATGATATTTTATTAAATAATGAATTAGACAATCTAAAGAATCGGGGGCGAATTTTAGCACCAAACACTGGGTTTTTAAAAACTGAAAATAATAATTTTGTTCTAAATTTGATGTTCTTAGCTATTTTTGAAGTTACAATTTTAATAAAAAGAAAGTTTTTAAATGAAATTTTTTAGAATTATTTTTTTGAGTATTTTGCTCACACTTTTTTTGGGATTTTTAAATAAAACTCAAGCTTTAAATACGCAAAATATTTTAATTTCAAAAGTTTCGAATTCAATGTTGGAAATCTCAAATTTTGGTGAAGATTTCCAGTTTTCGAAAATTGAAATTATCCAGAA